>CAYXZE010000009.1:0-21848 GCA_964469395.1 uncultured Luteolibacter sp. | reverse complement strand
GGCTCGGTGCCGGACGGGCGGACGGCGAAGGAGCGGCCGTCTTCGAGATCGACGAAGAGCATTTTTTCCTTCGGCAGGAGGTCGCCTTCCTGATCGAAGAGGTCCTGCTTGGCGAAGTCGCGGACGCGGAGGACGGCGGAGCCATCGACTTCGGCGGGCGGGTTGGTGGCGTAGGAATTGGCGAGGGCCGCGATTTTTGCAGCGCCGTCCGCACCTTCCATGACCAAGGATTTGCCGATTTCCAGATAGTAGCCGTATTCGGTGTAAACGTCGTCCATCAGTTCCGGCAGGGTCTTGCCAACGGATTTCGCGTAGGCGGCGACTTCGGCGAACATCAGCGCGGCACCGTTCGCGTCCTTGTCGCGGATGGCGTCGGAGCCGAGGTAGCCGTAGCTTTCCTCGCCACCGAAGACAAAGAAGCGGGAGTATTCCAAACGCAGCGCGCGGGTCTGGGCTTCGGTGAGGGAGCGGTAGTCGCCTTTCTTGTCGGCGGGGATGGCTTCCTCGTATTTCCGCAGCTTGGAGGCGATGTATTTGAAACCGGTGAGCGTGTCGATGATGCCGACGCCGAAGCCATCGGCGATCGCGTGCTGGAGCTCGGTGGTGACGTAGGTTTTGACGAGCACCGCGCGGTTGCGGTTGGCGTTGGTGAGCCAGCCGAGTTCGAAGCAGGTTTTCAGACGATACCATGCCATCAGCGAGCCGATCTGATTGCCGGTTAGAAGGACCATCTTTCCTGCGGCGTCGCGGACGGCCACGCCCATGCGGTCGGCGTCGGGATCGGTGCCGATGACGATTTCCGCGCCGGTCTGCTCGGCGAGGTCGATTGCCATTTGCAGGGCGGGGCCGTTTTCCGGGTTCGGCGATTCCACAGTGGGGAAACGGCCGTCTTGCACGTCCTGCTCGGGGACGGTTAGAACCTCGAAGCCGAACTCGCGGAGCATCGGCACGTTGATGTGGCCGCCGGTGCCGTGGAGGTTGGTGAAGACGATCTTGGTGGAGGCTCCTTCGAGAAGCGATGGCTTGAGCAGCAGCGTCTTGAGGCGGGCGGTGTAGCGCGCGTCCATTTCCGCACCGAGCAGGGTGATGGTGCCGCGCTCCGACTCGGGAAGGGTTTCGTAAACCTCGCTGGTGATGGCGTTCACCTCGCGGACGATGGCGTCGGCGTGGGCATCGACGATTTGCGCGCCGTCGTTGAAGTAGGCCTTGAAGCCGTTGTCGTGGGCCGGGTTGTGGCTGGCGGTTAGAACCACGCCGCCATCGGCGCGGAGTTCGCGCACGGCGAAGGAAAGCTGCGGGGTGGAGCGCGCGCCTTCAAACAGATAGGCGTCGCAGCCGAGATCGGCGCAGACTCTGGCGCAGAACTCCGCGAAGTCGCGCGAGAAGTGGCGGGTGTCGTGGGCGAAGACGAGGACCGGCTTGCGGTCGGGCCCGGCGAATTGTTTCGCGTAGGCGATCAGTCCGCGGACGGCGCGGCTGAGGTTGTAGAAATTCATCGTCGCGGTGCCGATGCACGGATGCTCGGGGCGGCCGTTAGGGCCGCCGGCTCCCTGCTCGGCCTTCGTGATCACCCGGCCGATCGTCCGGCCGCGCAGGCCGCCGGTGCCGAAGGCGAGGGTTTTGAAAAAGCGGTCGTTGAGTTCCTCCCACGCTCCGGCGTCCACCAATTCCTGGATGGCCAGCGGTGCGATTGTATTCGTCGTGCCGTCGAGCAGGGCAGTGATGTTGGTTTTTGCGGATTCAAGCAGGCTGCCATTGGCGACCGCGGCGGCGAGGGTTTCTTGGATGGAACTCATGTCAGCGCGGAGCTTAGGGGAAATCGGGGTGTTGGCAATCCTGTCGCGGGCTGAAATTTGAACTAACCCGGCCTCGCCTGAGTCTGGTTTGCTGTTTACGCTCGCCCGTCTTCATGCAGCATCTTCTTCAAAACGCCGTCGCCAGGCGCGCCGGGCTGATCACTCCGGAAACGAACGCCGTCCGTCTCGTCGATGGCGCGGGTGATGGCTTGCCGGGCTTGATTCTGGAAACATTCGCGGGCCGCTGGCTGGTCTCGACTACGGGCGACCGCCTTGCGCCGCAGGTCAGGGAGTGGATTCGCGACCAGGGAGTTTCCTGTTATTGGAAACGGCTGGACCAGCATCAGAAGGAGTCGCCGAGGCATTTGTCGGGGGCGGAGGCGAGCGAGCCGTTTCTCATGTTGGAAAATGGCGTGGCTTCCGAGATTTCGTTTCAGTCCGGGTATTCGCAGGGGATTTTCCTCGATCAGCGGGACAACCGCGCGGAGGTCCGGCGGCTGATGGCTCCCGGGCTGCGCCTGCTGAACACCTTCGCCTACACCGGGGCGTTCTCGGTGGCGGCGGCGATGGCCGGGGCGGAAACGACGACGCTGGATTTGTCGCAACCGTATCTCGACTGGGCGAAGCGGAATTTCTCCCACAACGGCCTCGACCCCGCGGCGCATCATTTCTGCAAGGGTGACACGTTCCACTGGTTGCGGCGCTTCGCGAAACAGGGGCGCGCCTTCGACGGCATCGTGCTCGATCCGCCGACGTTTTCGCGTGACGAAAAGGGCAAGGTGTTCCGCGTGGAGGAAAATTTCGGCGAACTCGCCGCGCTGGCCGCGGACATTCTCGCGCCGGGTGGTTGGCTGCTGTGCTCGACGAACTGCCGGAATCTCGGCCTCAATGATTTCCAAAAGCAACTCCGAGGCGCGACACCCCGCCCGCTGGGCGCCCGCCATTCCCCGATGCCGGCGGACTTCACCGACGAGCCGTATTTGAAATCCGTGTGGTTGAAAGGATGAGTGAGGAAAAGCCGATGCTCTCGGAAAGGCGGCTTCTGCTGCTGCTTGCGGCGGTGCAGTTCACGCACATCATGGATTTCATGATCATGATGCCGCTCGGTCCGCAGTTGATGCGGGATCTGGGCATCAGCGCCCGGGAATTCGGCGGATTGATTTCCTCGTTCGCGCTCACCGCCGGGATCGTGGGGCTGGCGGCGGCTCCCTTCGCCGACCGCTTTGACCGGCGGAAACTGTTATTGTTTTGTTATGCGGGATTCACGCTGGGGACTCTGGCCTGCGGGCTTTGCAACAGCGGCGCGACGCTGTTGTGGGCGCGGGCGGTTTGCGGCGCGTTTGGCGGGGTGAGCGGAGCCACGATTATGGCGATCGTCGCGGACGTGGTGCCGCCGGAGCGCCGGGCGCGCGGGATGGGCATCGTCATGACGGCTTTCGCGTTGGCTGCGGCGCTGGGCGTGCCGTGCGGGTTGAAGCTCGCGCAGTGGTGGAAATGGGAGGCTCCGTTCCTGGTGGTGGCGGGCATCGCGGGTGTCGTGTGGTTCGGGCTTTTCCGCATCCTGCCGCCGGTGCGCGGCCATCTGACGGGGGAAAAGGTGGCTTCGGGAAAGGATTTCCTCGAACTGCTCCGCAACGGCAACGCCTGGATCGGCCTGCTGTTGATGGTGTCGATGGTTTTCGGGCATTTCACGATCATTCCCTATCTGTCGCCGTATCTCGTGGGCAATGTCGGGCTGCCGGAGAAAAGCCTGTTTCTGGTTTATCTAACGGGTGGGGTGGTGACGATTTTCACCGGCCCTTTAATCGGCAGGCTGGCGGACCGCCACGGACGGTTTCTGGTGTATGCGGTATTGATCGCCGGCGCGTGCGTGGTCATCCGGCTGCTCACTTCCAGCGGGCCGCTGCCGTTGTGGCATTCGCTGCTGCTGGCGGGTTGTTTTTTCGCCTTCGCGAGCGGGCGTTTCGTGCCGGGGCAGGCGGTGATTTCGATGGCGGTTCCGTCCGCGCGGCGGGGAGCTTACATGAGCCTGGTGGCCTGCTCGCGGGATCTCGCGTCGGGTCTGACAGCGGCGCTGGGCGGGGTGATCGTGACGGAGAAGGCGGGTGGCGGGCTGGTGCATTTCGAGCGGCTGGGCTGGCTGGCGATCACGGTGAGCATCGTGAGCTTGTGGATTTTCCGGCAGGTGAAACCGGCGGAGTGAGGGTGTGATTGTCACCAGAATGGTGCTGACAAGCGGCCGGGTTTTCTATGCGGTTTCCGTGATGAAGTCCCTGAGCGAAGAAGACGCGCGGTTTGCGAGAGAGCAACTGACAGCCGGCTGCGACACGATGGAGCGCCTGCTGGCTGGGCTGCTAGATTCGAAAGGGCGCGTCGCGGAGGAAATCCACGCCATCCGCAAGCTCGGGAAATCGCTGCGCGGCGGGTTCGCATTGTTCCGGCTCGGCAAGACTTCGGCGAAGGAAATCCAGGTGATCGGGCGGCTGTTGTCGGGGCCGCGGGATGCGGTTTCGCGGTTGAATACCTGGAACAAGCTGAAGTGGAAGGGGGATGCGCCGGTCGTGGCGGCCATCGCGGGCCTGCTTGACCAGCAAACTCATTCGGCCGCGCGCAGGCCGCCGCCGGAGACCATGGCGTGGTGTGTCGAGCGGGTGGTCGCGGCGAGGAATCACCTGCATGAGCTGCCGGTGGAAAATCTGGCGGGACGGCTCGATGTGGGGCTTGAGAAGCTCGGCAGGCAGGTCGTCAAACGCTGCAAGCGTCTGGAGCAGCGCGGCGAGGAGGATTTTCATGATGCGCGCAAAGCCCTCAAGGCGTATCTCGGCGCGCTGGGTTTCCTGCCCAAGGGGGCGGTCACGCTGCACCCTCTCATGACCGAGCTGCCGGAAATTCTCGGGGATGAGAATGATCTGGCCACGCTCGCCGCATGGCTGGACGAGCATGGCTTTACGGCGGATTTCGTCCCGGAACTATGGGAAACACTGGAAGATAGCTGGAACAAGCTCAGGAAAAAGGCGATGCGGGATGCGGCGCATCTGGTATCCTGCGAGGCCGATTGATTTTCTGAAAACGGGGGATTTCGCGAGATTTTCAAGCGCCGGGGTTGCACCCGGGGCATTTTCCTTTATGGAGGGGGCTCCGCGAGCGTTTCTATTTTTCCTTCAATTCCCATTATTATTATGTCCGCACGTCTAGATTTCCGCAGCCGCCACCTGGGTCCAGTTGATTCCGATCGCAAAGAGATGTTGCGTGAAACGGGCTACCCTTCGCTCACCGCGCTGATCAACGCCGCCGTGCCCGCCGGAATCCGCATGGAGGGGGCACTGGGTCTGCCCGCCGCCCGCTCCGAGCAGGAGGCGCTGGAATGGCTGAAGTCGATCATGGGGAAAAACAAACTGCTCAAGTCGTTCATCGGCCAGGGCTACTACGGCACCCACACGCCCGGCGTGATCCAGCGGAACATTCTGGAAAATCCCGGCTGGTACACCGCCTACACTCCCTATCAGGCGGAAATCGCGCAGGGCCGGCTGGAGGCGCTGCTCAATTTCCAGACGATGATCGCCGATCTAACGGGGCTGGATGTCGCGAACGCCTCGCTGCTGGACGAGGGCACCGCCGCCGCGGAGGCGATGAGTCTCGCGCTCGCTGGCAAGCCGAAGGGCAAGGCGATTTTTGTTTCCGACCGCTGTCATCCGCAGACCATCGACGTGGTGGTGACGCGGGCCGAGCCTCTCGGCATCGAGGTGGTCATCGGCGATTGGCTGACATTCGATCCCGCCGCGTGCGAGGGCTTGTTCGCGGTGCTGGTGCAGTATCCGGACACCCGCGGGCGTATCGATGATTTCGGGGATTTCTTCAAACAGGCGAAAGCCGCCGGGGCCGCCACCATCGTCGCGGCCGATTTGCTCGCGCTCACGGTGCTGCGCACGCCCGGTGAATTCGGCGCGGACATCTGCATCGGCTCGTCGCAGCGTTTCGGCGTGCCGATGGGCTTTGGCGGTCCGCACGCGGGATTCATGTCCTGCGCCGATGCGTTGAAGCGCAAGATGCCGGGCCGTTTGATCGGGGTTTCCCTCGATTCGCGCGGCAAGCCGGGTTACCGGCTTTCCCTCCAGACCCGCGAGCAGCACATCCGCCGCGACAAGGCCACGTCCAACATCTGCACCGCCCAGGTTCTGCTCGCCGTGATGGCTTCGATGTATGCGGTCTATCATGGTCCGGAAGGACTCAAGCACATCGCGAACACCGTTCACAGCCGCGCGGCATCGCTCAAGACGGCGCTTACCGAAGGCGGCATCGCGGTCGAAGTGGGGCCGTTTTTCGATACGATCGTCGCCCGTGTTCCGGGCGCGGCGGACACCGTGATTGCGGCGGCAGTGGCTTCCGGCATCAATCTCCGCCGCCTCGACGCGGACCACGTCGCGATCTCGTTTGATGAAACATCCACTCGTGGCGATGTCGGCGCGATCGCCGCGGCGTTCGGAGTCCGCGCGGCGGTAACTGATGTTTCAGGCGTTGCCTGGCATGAACCTCATTACCGGAACACCGGGTTTCTCACCCAGAAAGTTTTCAACAGCTATCATTCGGAAACGGACATGCTTCGTTATCTGAAGCGTTTGGAATCGAAGGATCTCGCGCTGAACGAATCGATGATCGCGCTGGGTTCCTGCACGATGAAGCTCAATGCGACTTCGGAAATGATGCCGTTGAGCTGGCCCGAGGTTTCCTCGCTGCATCCCTTCGTCCCGGCAGACCAGAGCCAGGGTTATCGTGAAATGCTTTCGGTGCTGGAAGGCTGGCTGGCGGAAATCACGGGTTTCGCGGGTGTTTCGCTCCAGCCGAACGCGGGTTCGCAGGGGGAATACGCGGGTCTGTTAGCAATCCGCCGTTATCACGCCGCGCGCGGGGATTCGCACCGCAATATCTGTTTGATTCCAGTGTCCGCGCACGGCACGAACCCGGCTTCCGCCGTGATGGCCGGCATGCGGGTGATCGGCGTGAAATGCGATGAAAAGGGCAACATCGACGTCGCGGATCTCGCGGCCCGCGCGGAGGAACACCGCGAGAATCTCGCCGCGCTGATGGTGACCTATCCGTCCACTCACGGCGTGTTCGAGGAAACGATCCGCTCGATTTGTGAAATCATTCACGAGGCCGGCGGTCAGGTTTACATGGACGGCGCGAACATGAACGCCCAGGTGGGTCTCACTTCGCCCGGATTGATCGGCGCGGATGTCTGCCATCTCAATTTGCACAAAACCTTCTGCATTCCACACGGTGGCGGCGGCCCGGGTGTCGGTCCCATCGGCGTGGCATCACAACTTTTGCCCTATCTGCCGGGCCACAGTGAACTGGATTCCAAGGAAGGCGCGGTTTGCTCGGCGCCGTGGGGCAGCGCCTCGATCAATACCATTTCATGGATGTATGTCGCGATGATGGGGCCCGACGGTCTGACCGAGGCCACCGAGGTTGCGATTCTCAATGCCAACTACATCGCCAAGCGGTTGGCTCCGTTTTTCCCGGTTCTTTATACCGGCAATGACGGTCTCGTCGCCCACGAGTGCATCATCGATGTCCGCCCGCTGTCCGATGCCAGCGGCATCACCGTCGAGGACGTGGCCAAGCGGCTGATGGATTATGGTTTCCACGCGCCGACGATGAGTTGGCCGGTGGGCGGCACGCTGATGATCGAGCCGACCGAATCCGAGTCCAAGTCCGAGCTCGACCGGTTCTGCGATGCGATGATTTCCATTCATGGTGAAATCTCCGCGGTGATTCGTGGCGAGCTCGATGCGAATGACAATCCGCTCAAGCACGCGCCGCATCCGTGCGAAACGGTGTGCGGCAATGACTGGCCGCACGCTTACACCCGCGAACAAGCCGCGTTCCCGCTGCCCTACCTGCGCCAGCACAAGTTCTGGCCGTCGGTCGGCCGCATCGACAACGTGCATGGCGACCGCAACCTCGTCTGCACCTGCGACTCGGTGGAAGCCTACGCGGCGGCCGGAGCCTGATTTCCAACCGCCATGTCAGATTCCCCGCCGATCGACTGGACTGTCTGGTCCGGCGAAATGCTCGCCACGATTTTGTTCGTCATCAAGGACGGGCGGATTTTGCTCATTGAGAAAAAGCGGGGTCTCGGGGCGGGGAAAATCAACGGTCCCGGCGGCAAGATCGATCCGGGCGAGACTCCGTTAGAGGCGGCGATCCGGGAAACCCGGGAGGAGCTGTGCATCACGCCGCACGCGCCGCGCAAGCTGGGCGAGCTGCGGTTTTCCATGTCCGACTGCCCGGATATCCTGTGCCATGTCTATCGGGCGGACGACTTCAGCGGGACGCCGACCGAGACTGACGAGGCCGTGCCGGTGTGGACCGCGCTCGATGAGATTCCCTATTCGCGGATGTGGGCGGACGACCAATACTGGCTGCCGCTGTTGTTGGAGGAGCGGTCTTTTCTCGGCCGTTTTGTTTTCGAGGGAGACCGGTTGTTATGGAGTGACGTGGCGACCGGCGTCACGTGGTGAAATAAAAAAAAACCGCCTCCCGCTGACGGGAGACGGTTTGGGTGAGGTTGAATGAATTAGAGCGAAGCCTTGAGCGAACTGAACTTGGCCTGAAGTTTGGCAAGTTGTGATTCGGCGCTGGCGATTTCCTTGATCAAGCCGAGAAGCTCGCCGAGCTTGGCATTCACGTTGGCGGAAACGGCTGGAGCCGAGGCGGTCACTTGTTTGGCTGCGCCTGGAGCGGCTTTCTTGGCGGGTCTTCCGGCACCTTTCTTGGCTGGCTTCACACCGGCTGCCTTGAGCCAGGCTCCGACGGTGAGTGGCGAGATGCCGAACTTCTTCGCGGCGGTGCTTGGACCTCCACGACCGTTTTCCGCTTGATAGGCCACCACGAAATCCGTGACTTCCTTCTTCTGCTCGTCGGTGTAGCGCGAGCCGACCTTGCTCTTGGCTTTGCCGGAAGTCTTGGTCGCTTTCGGGGCTTTGGCTGCTTTCGGAGCTTTGGCTGCCTTTGGCGCTTTAGCTGCCTTTGGTGCTTTGGCAGCGCCCTTCGAGGGCTTGCCGGCCGCATTCAACCAGGCTGCGATGGTGATCTGGGAAATGCCGAATTTCTCAGCCGCCTTGCTCTGGCCACCGCGACCATGGGTGGTGTTGTGGTTCACGACGAAGTCCACGACTTCTTTCTTTTGTGTATCGGTATAACGCACACCCTTGGCGGATGCCTTTTTGGTAGTAGTACTCATGACGGGGCAAAGCTATGTTTCATTAACGCGGTAGCAAGCCAAAACTGACATGTTGATCCGGGACTGTATGGTCAGGCGATGGAGCCTGCTGTTTTTCCTCCCTCAATGATAGTGAGCAAGCGGGACCTGTCGCACAAATCCGCAAGCGGGTAATCACAGCCATTCATGACTTTCGGACGGGCCACCACGCCGCCGAAGCCGATGAAGACATCGACATCCGGGCGGGTTTCCATGTCTGAAATACCATCTCCCATCATCGCCACGCGTTCCGGAAGCATGGCTTCCTTCCACTCGCGGATCACTTCGTTTTTACCGAGGTTGCGGGTGGTCGGATAGGTTTCGCCATAGCCTTTGTAGGATCCGTCCTCGTTGAAATAAAGCGGCACGGCTTCCACATGGGCGATTCCCAAGTGGCGGGCCAGCGGCTGGATCAATGGCGCGAAGCCACCTGACAGGATTACCGGAAGCCAGCCAGCGGCTTTGATTTCATGAATCATTTCGGCGGCGCCGGGCACGATGGTCTCGATATAGCGGGTGGCGATCGCATCGCACAGTCCGCGATCCGGGCGGATCATTTCCATTCTCCGGGAGAATACTTCGCCAATCGGAACCTGACCATTCATCGCGGCATCGGTCAGTTCGACGACTTGATTGAATACGCGGTCACCTTTCGCGCGGGCCAGTTCGTCGATGCCTTCAATGGTCGAGAGGGTCGAATCGCAGTCGATGAAAAACAATTTCCCGCGACGCTTGGTGGCGGGATGAACGATCAATTCGGCGCCCGCGTCCACCATGTCGAACAGTTCGATCATCGCGTCACTGGCCAGGCGGATGCAGCCCTGGCTGGCGGGTTTTCCGAGTTGGTTTTCATGATTGGTGCCGTGAATGTAAATCCAGCGGTCCATGGAATTCGCATTCGCGGGCTCCAGTCCGTCGATGCGCAGGATGCGGCTGAGAATGAGATCGTCTTCCGCGGGATCGCCCGGCTGCCACTGTCCCGCGGCGATCCGCTGTTTGAAAATCGTTCCGCTCATTTCGCCGTCGCCGATTTTTTCCGCGATGCGGAAGCGTCCCGTCGGAGTGCGATAACTGCCCGCTGTGAAACCCATGCCTTTGGTGGCGGTAGAGATGTCAAAACGGCGGATACATTGATCGCCATCGATGACGGAGAGTGATTGGTCATCGATGGAGACTTCAAGGCGGCGGGATCGGCTCATGGTGGTGTTAGGACGAGAAGGGCGTTGTGGCCGCCCATGCCGTGGGAGAGTTTATATACCGGTCCGGCGGCATCAAGCGCTTGATCGGGCAGATGGAATCCGGTTGGCGCGTGGCGTGCGGCGAGGTTTGGCGGGAGTTTTCCGGTTTTCATGAAACGGGCGAGGATCACGCTTTCCAACAGGCCGCTGGCTCCGATGGTGTGGCCGATGAAGGGTTTTAATAAATGCAGGGACGGCCGGAGATCGGGGAACGCGCGGTTCAGCGCGGCGGGATCGGCCACGGCTTGCACTGCGGTGCCGGTGGCGTGGGGACAGACCGCTGCGGGATGACCGTGGAGATGAATCGCTTTGGTCAATAAATCCGGAGTGCGCCCGCCATCGGCGGGAATGCCGACCGGATCGCCGGCATCGGCATTGCAGCCATAGTGCGCCACGCCGGGGAAGCTGCCGTCATGAGGCTCGATGGCCATTGCCGCCGCGCCCTCGGCGGGAATGAATCCCGCGGACTCGGGATGATAGGGATTCAAATCCATGTCCGCGGACAGCAGGCCGGAAGCGGCGTAATTATCTAGCAGAACCGGCACCAGCGGCAGATCCACCGCCACCGCGAGCGCGCGTGGCGCGGCGCCGGAGCGCACCAGCATCATGGCGATGCCGATGGCGTCGAGGCCCGCCGCGCAACCGCTGGCCAATACATGATTCGGTCCGCTGATGCCGAACTCGATGGTGATCGCCGAGGCCGGTTCGCTGTGAATGGTGTTGCTCGCGGCCATCAGGCGGAACGGCCGCCGCCCCGGCCACGGGCCCAGCCAGCCCGCCGCATTTCCCCGGCTGGTGCCGACGACCAGGGCCGCATCGCGCAATTCGTCAGCGCCCCAGCCCGCCTCCGAGATCGCCTCGCGGGCGACGTGCAGGGCCGCCATCGTCGCCGGACTCCACTTGCGGTTCAATAACAGGGAGCGCCGTTCGATCCAGGCTCCGGGACGCGACGCGTGCGGGCTGTCATTTCCTAACAGTTCTCCCAGTATTCGGAATGGCACTTGCTTGGCCAGCACGGCCTGATAGTGCGACGTGACATCCGCACCCAGCGCGGAGAGCGCTCCAAGACCGGTGATCGAAAGGGGAGGGATGGACACTGCGGGTGATGTGGGCATTTCTGCCTGGCCGTTATAAAGTGATCTGCGCGCCAAGCTCGACGACGCGACCCGGCGGAAGTTGGAAATAGGCCGTAGCAGGCGAGGCATTGCGTGCCATCGCCGCGAAGAGCGACAAGCGGACGCGGTCGAGGAGGGTGGCCTTTTTACCGACGCCATAGGTTTCGCGGCCGAGGAAATAAGTGGCTTTTCCGGGTTGGAAGCGGGCTTGTTCCGGCATGCGCTGTTTCAAGGCGAGCGGCACGTCGGGGGTTTCCGCAAAGCCGAAGCGCAGGGTCGCGCGGTGCACACCGTCGCCGAGATCCTCGTAATCCAGGGCATCGTTCACATTCGCCCGCGGTTGGTCGAGGGTCATGACATGCAGCAGGATCACGCGCTCGTGCAGCACTTGGTTGTGCTTCAAGTTATGCAGCAGCGCGGTGGGGACCTGCAGGCCCTTGCCGCTCATGTAAATCGCGGTGCCCGGCACCCGGTGGATTTTCCCTTTGTGCAAATCTTTGAGCAGCACGTCGATGGGCAGCGAGTCCTGGACCATCCTGGCATACAGGCGTTTGCGGCCCCAGATCCAGATCAGCATGATCGCCATGACGACACCGGCGATGGCCAGTGGCAGCCAGCCCCACGGCCAGATTTTAAAGGCGTTAGCAGCGAGGAATGCGGCATCGAACATCAGAAAGAATCCGGTCACCAGTCCGGCCTTGAACTTGGACCAGCCCCACACGGCCCTGGCTGCGGAGAAAAATAGCAGCGAGGTGATCGACATGGTGACTGAAATGGCGATGCCGTATGCTCCAGCCAGCTCCGCCGAGGTTTTGAAGATGACGACCAGCAGGATGCAGGCGAATGCCAGCACGTGGTTCACGGTTGGCACATAGACCTGACCCATCGAGTGCTCCGAGGTGTATAAAATCCGGATCCGCGACATGCAGCCGAGCTGCACCGCTTGAGCGGTGAGTGAAAACGCTCCGGAAATGAGCGCCTGACTCGCGATGATCGCCGCGGCCATTGCCAGGATGGTCAGCGGCAGTTGCAGGAAAGCGGGAGCCAACAGGAAAAACGGACTGCGAACGGCGGAAGGATCTCCCGTCAAGAGTGCCGCTTGACCGAGATAATTGAGCACCAGCGCGGGGAGCACGATCCAAAGCCATGCGACGCGAATCGGTTTCGTCCCGAAGTGGCCGAGATCCGCATACAGCGCCTCGCCACCTGTTACAGCCAGGAACACCGCAGCCAATAACGGAAACGCATGCGTCCATTCGTGATAAAGGAATGCAATCCCATTCCATGGAAGGATCGCGGACAAGACCTCCGGGTGATTGCAAATCGACCGGATTCCCAGCAGCGCCAGGGCTCCAAACCACATCACCACCACCGGCCCGAACAGTTTGCCGACTTGTCCGGTTCCGAATTTCTGAATCGAAAACAATGCGGCCAGGATCAGGACAGCCAGCGGTACCGTCCAGTCGTGCAGAGCCGGAGCGCTCACAGACAAGCCTTCCACAGCGGATAAAACGGAAATCGCCGGCGTCAGCATGCCGTCCGCATAAATCAATGCCGCACCCGCCAGACCTAGGAGCAGGATTTTTTTAGGGTCTTTTCCGCCCAGGCTTCTCAACGCACTGCGGATCAAGGTGGACAGTGCCAGAATCCCACCCTCGCCCTTGTTGTCGAGTTTGAGAACGACGAATAAATACTTCACCGTGACCACCAGCAGCAGCGACCAGACGATCAACGAGGCCGCGCCCACCAGGTTTTCGGGATTGATCGGCGCGTGTCCGTGGATGCCGGAGAAACATTCGCGGAATGCATAAAGCGGACTGGTTCCGATATCACCGAAAACAATGCCCAGGGCTGCGATCGTGGTCACCGCGAGGTGAGGTCTGTGGCCAGCGTGGCCTGCGTGTGAGTCAGTCATCGTCGCGAAGCGGATCGCTCGCAGGCGCTTCAAACCATTTCAGGCGGCGGCTGGCCAGCGAATTTACGCGACCCTCCTGGCCCGCAAAATCCCGATCATAGGTCTTGGCGCGGTCGGTCTGTAGGCTCACTCTGCCGCGGACTTACGCATGAGCACCGTTTTGGAAACCATCGATGGCGGCACCCGCTATCTCGAAAAGCGCGGCATCGAGGATGCCCGGCGCAACATGCAGATGCTCGTCGCCCGCCAGCTCGGCTGCACCCGCATGGATCTTTATCTCCAGTTCGACCGGCCGATGGAGGAAAGCGATCTGGCTCCGCTGCGCGAATCCTTGAAAAAACGCGGCGAAGGCATCCCGCTCCAGCATTTGCTCGGCAGCGTGTGGTTCCACAAACACGAGTTCAAAACCGACGCCCGCGCGCTCATCCCGCGCCCCGAGACCGAGGAACTCGTCGAGTGGATTCTGAAATGGGAGCTTCCGGGAGATTTGCAAATCCTCGACATGGGCTGCGGCACCGGCGTGCTCGGTCTTTCGCTGGCCGCCGCCCGACCCGGCTGGCATGTCACTCTCGCCGATGTTTCTCCGGACGCCCTCGCGCTCACTCGTGAAAACGCCGCCGCGCTGGAAATCACCAACGCGGATTTTTTCCAAAGCGATCTCTTCTCCGCCATCGAAGGGCGCTACGACGGCATCGTTTCCAATCCGCCCTACATCCCGGAGAGCGACCGCGCCACGCTCACCCGCGAGGTGATGCACGATCCCGCGCTCGCCCTGTTCAGCGGGGCCGACGGACTCGATCTCATCCGCCGCCTCATTCCCGAGGCTTTCCACCGCCTCAACCCCGGCGGCTGGCTGGTTTTGGAAATCGGTCACGATCAGGCTTCACAAGTCACTGAAATTCTAAAAGCTTCCGGCTTCACCGACATCGAGGTGAAAACCGACCTCTCCGGCATCGCCCGGTTTCCGTTCGCGCGGAAGCCTCAGGCGATTCGCAGATAGTGGATCGTGGATTTCCAGATTCCCTATCTTTCATCCGCTATCATCCGCTATTCACAATCCAATATCCCTTATCTCTTCATGGACAAACTCGTAGTTCACGGCGGCGCCACCCTGCGGGGCGCGATCAACATTTCCGGATCGAAAAACGCCTCGCTGCCCATTCTCGCCGCCACGTTGCTGACGGCCGAGGACTGTATCATCCGCCGCGTGCCCGATGTCTCGGACACGAACTACATGATCCAGATCCTCAGCGCCCTCGGGGCGGATGTGGAGCGTTCCTCCGGCACTGTCCGGATTTCCTGCGCCGCGGTGATCGATGAAGCGCCGTATGAATTGGTCCGCCGGATGCGCGCGTCCATCTGCGTCATGGGTCCGCTGCTCGCCCGCAACGGCCGCTGCGTCGTCTCGCTGCCGGGCGGCTGTGTCATTGGCGATCGTCCGGTGGATCTCCATCTGCGCGGGATGGAGGCGCTCGGCGCGAAGATCGAGTTCGAGGGCGGAAACATCACTCTCACCGCCAAGGATGGTCTGCGCGGCGCGGAAATCGACCTGCGCGGGACTCATGGTCCCACCGTGTTAGGCACCGGCAATGTCATGATGGCCGCGACTCTGGCGGAAGGCATCACCATCATCGAATCCGCCGCCGCCGAGCCGGAAGTGGTCGATCTCGCGGATTTCCTCAATGCCATGGGCGCGAAAATCACCGGTGCGGGAACGCGCCGGATTGTCATTGAGGGCGTGAAGGAGCTCCACGGCGTCGAGCACACCGTGATCCCGGACCGCATCGAGGCCGGCACTTTCATGGCGGCAGCGGCCCTTGCCGGCGAGGGCGTGACGCTCCGCCGCGTTTGTCGCGACCACATGAAAGCCATCACCGGGGCGATCGAGCAATCCGGCCACCGCGTCGATTTCAACGAGGCGGGCGACACCTGCACGGTTTATCGCGGCGGGAATCTTCAAGGGGTGAATCTCGTGACCGCCCCTTACGCCGGTTATCCCACCGACATGCAGGCGCAAATGACCGCGCTGCTCGCCACCACCCCCGGCATCAGTGTCATCAAGGATACCATTTTCCCGCAGCGTTTCATGCACTGCGCCGAGCTCAAGCGGATGGGGGCGGACATCAAGGTGGACAACGGCACCGCCGTCGTCACCGGCGTGGCCCGGCTTTCCGCCGCGCCTGTCATGGCATCCGACCTCCGCGCCTCGGCCGCGCTCGTCGTGGCCGCTCTAACGGCAAAAGGCTCCACCGAAATCAGCCGTCTCTATCACATCGACCGCGGCTACGAGCACATTGATGAGAAGCTCCTCATGCTCGGCGCGAATGTCGAGCGGGTGAAGGACCGGTGAGTCTAAATTCAGAAATGAGAACCACGGAATACTCGGAATACACGGAAAATAAAAGAGTCACAAATGAGGCTGCTTTCACTCAAAAGGTGAGTTCCCCATACCCCATAACCTTCTCTTTTTTCGTGTATTCCGTGGTTAGCCATCTTCCCTTCTAGCGTGAGCAATCGCTCGACCTTCCTTGGTTCCGTTACTTTCAGTTGCGCTTGGAATCAATCCAGCGGGAAAAGCTCGCCGTTGGCCGGGGCTTTTTTCTCCACGGGAGTTTCTTCGGCGATGGCAGGAGTTTCTTCGGCTGCTGCGGGAGTTTCCTCGGCTACGGCCGGAGCTTCTTGAATCTCGGCGGTTTCTCCTTCTTCCTTCACCCGGTTCATTTCCATGAGACGGATGACTTCAGCCTTGGCGGCGGCGATGCGGTCGGAGTCTCCGACCGGGCCGATCTTTTGGGACTCTGCGGCGGGGCGGGGAGTGTCGCTTGTGTTGGCGAGCTTGGCTTCGGCTTTTTCCAGGGCCTCGACGGCGGCGGCTTCGCGCTTTCTCATTTCTCCGGCGTAGCGGGTGGACGCGGCCACGGACTCGCGGAGGCGTTCGATCTCGGCGTTGAGCGCGGCGCTGTCATCCGGGCGGTTTTGAAGAATGGCGAGCTGTTCGCGGGTTTTTGAAAGCTCGTTTTCGAGGGCGAAGTTGCGGGCTTTTTGCGCCTTGTCGGCCTCGTTGGTGCGGGCGTTGAGGGTTTTGAGAGTTTCCTGGGATTTTTTGAGGTCCGTTTCGAGCGTGGCGATGCGTTTGGTGGCGGTGTCGAGCGCCTTGCTGGCGGTTTCCAATTCGGCGGTGGCGGCTTCGTGGGTGGCTTTGGAAATGGAGGCGGCCTGGAGGGTTTCCAATTCGGCTTTCAGCGTTTTGTGCGCGGCCTTGGATTTTTCCAGTGCGGCTTCGAGGTTCTTGGCGCGGTCCTGGCCTTTTTCCGCGACCGGGGCGGCTTTGGCGGGGGCGGGCTTGCCGCGCAGCAGCCAGCCGATGAAAACGCTGGCGGCGATGATGATGGCGACTTGCGGCAGGAATTTGGTGAAAATTTCAATCATGGTCGGTTCGGGTGAAAATGACGCGCTGAATTCGCGTGCGGGCGTCTAGACCGGGGAGCGGTGGCGGTCAACTTCATTGCCATGTGAATTCCGCCAGCAGGGGCCGGTGGTCGGATGCCACGGCTTCCGGCAGAACCACCAGGGGGGCGACCGGGACGAATCCGCGGACGAGAAAATGATCGATCTCGGAATCCGGCTTGCCTGCGGGGCAGGTGAGCGCGGGGGCTTTTTTCGGCACGGGTGTTAGAACCCGGCCGAGGGTTTTCAGGGTGGCTGAATCCGGCTCGTCGTTGAAATCTCCGCACAGGATGAGGGGGGCGGATGTTTTTGTTAGGATTTCCGCCAGGGTTTCCGCTTGGGCGAGGCGTTGCGCGCCATCCAGATCGAGGTGGGTGGTGATGAGGCGCGTTTCCTTGCCGTGGATGGAAACGGTGATTTCGAACGCGATCCGCGGTTCTCCCTTGCCCGGCAGCGGGTGGACTTTGGAGGCTTGGATGGGAAAGCGGGATAAAATGGCCTGGCCGTATCCGCCGCCACCGAAATCCATGGCCTTGCCGAAAACGCCGGTCATGCCGGTGAGTCTGGCGAGTTCCGCGGCTTGATCGACCTTGCCGCTGCGGGCGCACTGGTTGTCCACTTCCTGCAGGGCGACGAGATCGGGTTTCGCCTCGCGGATCACTTTGGCGATGCGTTCGAGATCGAGCTTCCCGTCCTCGCCGACGCCGTGGTGGAGGTTCCAGGAAAACACGCGCAGCGGTTGGGTTTCGGCGAACGCGGAACCCGCGAGCGCGATCATCAGGATGAGGAGGTATTTCATGGATTCAGCGGGTTTCGATTTTTCCGTTCACCCGCACGTTGACCGGGCCGGGTTTGGCGTTTTTACCGGGGCGGATTTGGTAGCGGGTGACTTTACCGTCGGCCCAGGCGCAATCCACGGTGTAGTCGCCGCGGGCTTTCAGGCCGGTGAAGGAGCCTTTGGCGGCCCAGGCTCCGGGCAGGGCGGGCAGGAGGGCGATTTCTCCGGCGTGGGATTGCAAAAGCATCTCGGCGATGGCTCCGGTGATGCCGAAGTTGCCGTCCATCTGGAAGGGGGGATGCGAGCAGTATAGGTTGGGAAAGGTGTTATAGGTGAGCAGCCCGCGGACCATGATGCCGGCGCGGTCGCCTTCTCCCAGGCGCGCCCACATCGCGCCGCGCCATGGCCAGGTCCAGGAGCGGCGGCTGTCGCCGATGGTGGTCTCCACGGTGAAGGGCCTGCCGGTTTTTTCCTCATGGTCATTGCTGCGCGCCTTGAGGGAGATGGTGGCGGCTCCGGCCAATTCCGGGGTTTGGCGCGGGTTGATTTGCCGGCCGGGATAGACGGCGAACAAATGCGAGGTGTGGCGGTGATGGTTCTGCGGATCGTCGCGATCGGTCTGCCATTCCTGTAACTGTCCCCAGCGGCCGATTTTGTTAGGTGCGAGCCGGGCCTGCATGGCGGCCACTTTTTTCTGATAGGCGGGGTCCGCGCCGAGGTCTCTGGCGGCTTCCAGATAGTCCTGGAACAGTTCCCACACCAGTTGCTGGTCGTGCATGACGCCGTCCTCGTGGGGGCCGTGTTCCGGGGACCAGCCGTCGGGGACGACGAGCCTGCCGTCCGGCAGGGGTTTCAGGCGGTCTTCCCACAGTTCGCATATCTCTTTCAGCACCGGGTAGGCGGTGTTTTTCAAATAGGTCTTGTCGCGGGTGAAGGCGTAGTGGTCGAAAACATGGGTGGCATACCACGCGCTGGCGGGAATGTTCCATTGCCAGCCGTTGCCGCCGAAAATGTTCTGGCTGGTGCGGGCGGTCCAGCCGCGGGTTTTTCCGCCGAAGGCCTTGCGGGTGGCGATGCGGCAGGGTTCTGCCTGCGCCACGACGTAGTCGATCAGCGGTTCGTGACACTCGGGGAGGTTGGTGGTTTCCGCGCCCCAGTAGTTCATCTGGACGTTGATGTTGTTGTGGTAGTCGGAGGCCCATGGAGGGTTGTTGCTGTTGTTCCAGAGTCCCTGCAGGTTGGCGGGCAGGCCGCCGGGACGCGAGCAGGAGGCTAACAGATAGCGGCCGTAGTGGAACATGGTTTCCTCCAGATCGGGGTCGGCGGGAGTGGTGGCGGCATCGGCGTAGCGGCTCAGGCGCTCGTTGGTCGGCAAGGCGGCGATGGCGGGCGCGGTCGTCCCCACATCCAGCGTGACACGGTCCAGCAGTGCGGAAAGGTCTTTGACGTGATCCGCCCGCAGGGTGGCGTGGGGTTTGCGCGCGGCGGCGGCCAATTCCTTTTCAAGGCGTGGCAGCGGGTCCGCGCCGCGCCATCCGGCTTTGAAATCCGGGGCATAGTTGGTGCGGGCGTTGACGAGCAGGGTCAGGCTGTCGCAGCCGGTAAAGGTCAGGGTGCCGTTGCCGGCCCGGGTTTTGCCGCCGCGGTGCAGCACGCGCACGATGCAGGCGTGTTTGAGTTTGTTCGGCATTTCACCGGCGAATGATAACTGGTCCGGTGTGGCGAGGGTGGGGGCTTTCTGCGCGGACGCGAGGTCGATGCTGCCTGATAGAGCGGCCTTTTTTACCGCGGTGTAGTGAAAGACCATCACCTGGTCCGGGCGGCTGGCGAAGGCCTCGCGCGTGAAGCGGGTGCCGTCACGGGTGAAGGAAACGGTGTGGATGCCGGTGCGGAGATCCAAGGTGCGGGTGTAATCGGCGGGCGCGGGTTCGATCGGTTGGCCGCCGGGGGGGCTGACTTCCGGGGCGGCCGCGCCGTCCCAGCGGATTTTGATGTCGCCGAAGTTCCGATAGGCGCCGAAGCCGTGATCGCCGCATTCATACGCGCCGTCCCAATTGTTGTCGCCGCTCCACAGGCTTTGTTCGTTGAACTGGATGTGCTCCAGGCCGACTCCGCCGAACAACATCGCGCCCATGCGGCCGTTGCCGACGGGCAGTGCTTCGGACTCCCATTTTTGCGCGGGCTGACGATAGTTCAACAGGCGGGATGGCTCGGCTGCGGCGGTGCAGGCGGCTAACAGAAGCAGGATGGGAAACCGGGAGGCTTGCATGATTTGAGTCAGGGAATTCAAGGTGGGAATACGGACGGGAAGGCCGGGATCATTCGTTTGATTTCGTGGCGTTGTTCTTCACCGTCACCTCGCTGCAGGAGGGTGCCACGCTCACCGGCAGCGAGCCGCCGGGGGTGCGGTTGCCGGTCACGGTCAGGCCCCGGACGCTTTTGGCGGACACGCCCGCGCCATCGAAGAAGTTGTTTTCGATGCGGATGTTTTCATGCACCGGTTCCTCCGGTTTGACGGAGCGCGTTTGCGGATTGATTTCCACGCCGCAGCCGATGAAGCGGTTGTTGCGGATCGTCAGGTCGCGGACGGCGCTGGACTCGAACCAGCCTTCGGCGTCGTCCTCGACGAGGATGCCGGGCATGGCGCAGCGGTGAAAGGTGTTGTTTTCGATGAGCACCCTGCCGCGGGTGGTGAGCAGGAAACCGCGCACCGGGTCCAGGCTGACGTGGTTGTTGCGGGCGATCAGGTCGGGCTGCCAGGTGAGGTTGTCCAGCACGTCGCCCTCGGCGAAGGCGGGGACCGGACCATCGAGGGTGACCAGCCAGTCCTTGTCGGTTTTTCTTTCCACGGCAGTCACCTTGCGGCGTGGGTTGCCGGCGTATTCGCGCAGCGTCGCGTGCCGGATCACGGCGATTTCATCGCCCGGCGCGTAAGGCGCGAAGCCGTAGCTCTGCGGATGCATGAAACGCGCGAGCAACTGGTGGTCCGCGGTTTTTTGCATGATGCGCAGGTGGGTGCCGTGGCAATTGACGGCATCATCCTGCATGCCGGCCAGGCGGCAGGAGTCGATCAGGATGTGGCCCTTGCAGTTGGAGAACTGGAAGATGTCGCCCCAGGCCGGACAGGTGCGGATGGTGCCGGCGGGCGAGGCGACATTCACGCGCTGATAGGTGATGTTCTCGGTGAACTGGCTGACGAAGCCCATGTTGGTCAGCGCGTAAAAATCGCAGTCGCGGATGACGATGTCCTTGCTGCGGGAGTTATGCACGCCCACGGAGTCGCGGGTGACATGGCGGAACTGGAATTGCCGGCCCTTGATCATGCCGAGGTTTCCATTCTGATAGGTCAGGCGCACTTTGCCGCCGCCCAAATCTTCCGCCGTGGCCGGGGTAAAGGGATCCCACTGGCCCTGCCGCCAGCACCGGCCTTCTGCGGGAATGGCCTGCTGGCTCATCACCCAGCCGCTGCCCAAATCACCGGTCCAGGTGAATTTTCCATCCCGAATGGCATGGGTCGAGCCTTCCGCGATCTGGATCACCGCGCTGTTTTCCGTGGTTTCCATCACGCGGAACTCGGAAACCGTCGGCCGCTTGAGGTCGAACACCAATCCGCTGAAGGTGATGTCTTCCGCGTGGTCGTTGAAAATCTCCACCATGCGTCCGCCATAGAGAATGGTGGTCTTGCCCGCGCCCGCCACGCCGCCGCCTGACAGGCGCACGTGCCGGGTGTTTTGCATCAGGATGCCGATGGGTTTCGGAACTTCGGGAGCGTCGCAGGCATTGGAAACGAACATTGGCAGGCGGATGGCTTTTTCCACGGCGAACTCGTGCGTGCCGGGCAGAAAGCGGATCTCCACCGGTTTTCGCGCGGTGCCCCGGGCCTGGGGCTTGAGGGTTTCCGTGTGCACGCCGGGCGCGATCATCACCTGATCGCCGGGAGCCAGTTCGCGCGTGTTGAGTTTGGCGAATGATCGCCACGGCTGGTTGGCGCGGGTGCCGGAGTTGGCATCATCTCCCCGGTTCGGCTCCACGTAATAGACCGTTTTTTTCGGCGCGGATTCGCCGGAAACCGCCGCTTGTGCGGTCAAGGGGGTGGCGGTCAGCGCGAATGCGGTGGCGACCCGGAGGGCGTAAAGGGGCGTTTTCAAGGAAGGCGATTAAAGAGGATTGCAGGATTTCGTCAATGACGCGGGCGTCATGGGCGGACAGACAACGCGTTTCCTGCGGTTTCCCCAGGGCTGACGCACCAAGATTTTCTTAGCCGCAAAAAGGCGAAAAACGGGCGCAAAAACCCG
>CAYXZE010000008.1:0-21921 GCA_964469395.1 uncultured Luteolibacter sp. | reverse complement strand
CGGGCGATCGGATATCGCCCCTCCTTGGCGCGCTCCAGGGAGCGGCGGTCCGGTAGGGCTTGGCAATGCCCGCCGCGGGATGTTGTGATGGCGGCGATGACAACAAGCCCACCGTCAGTCCCGCGCCCCGTGATCTATCAATTGATGGTCCGCACGTTTGGCAATGCCAACGAGACGCGCAAACCCAACGGCACGCTCGCGGAAAACGGCTGCGGAAAATTCAACGACATCAATCACGCCGCGCTGGTCTCGCTGAAGGAAATGGGCTTCACCCACCTGTGGCTGACCGGCGTGCTCGAACAGGCGAGCGGCACGGCCTATCCGAACCGTCCGGCGGATCCGCCGGATATTCTGAAGGGCATCGCCGGCAGTCCGTATGCCATCAAGGATTACTTCGATGTGTGTCCGGATTACGCGGTGGACCCGGACCGGCGGCTTGAGGAGTTCAAGGCCTGCGTGGACCGCTGCCATGCCTTGGGGTTCAAGGTAATCATCGACTTCGTGCCGAACCACGTCGCGCGATCCTACGCGTCCGACGTGAAGCCGGAACTCTCGTTCGGCGAGGGGGATCGGCGCGATGTGTTTTTTGATCGCGACAATCATTTCTACTATCTGGGTCCCGGCGACCCCGGCGGCGGCCCGCCGCTCAAACTGCCGACCGCGTCGCAACCGGGATGCTGCGGGTTGTTCGCTCCGGAAACCCACTTCGGTCGGGTCACCGGCAACAACGTGATTTCCTGGGCTCCGTCGATCCATGATTGGTATGAAACGGTGAAGCTGAACTACGGCCACGATTTCACCAAAGGCCGCGCAACCTCGGAACTTCCCGGACCGGATGCGGATCCCGCCGAAGTGCCGAAAACGTGGCGGACGATGGATGAAATCCTCGCTTACTGGCAGCAGTTGGGCGTCGATGGTTTCCGCGCGGACATGGCCCACATGGTGCCGATGGAGTTCTGGCGCTGGGCCGTGAAACGCACCCGCGCCCGGCAGCCGGAGGTGTTTTTCTCGGCGGAAGCTTATGACAACGACCCGGCGAAACTCACCGACGGCCATGTTCTGGATGAACTGCTAGATGCCGGTTTCGATGCGGTTTACGACGACCCGGTTTACGACGTTCTGGAGGGTCTCCATGATTCCGGAAAATGGGCGAATGATCTCGATGCCCTGACATTTACCGGGCCGCGCTTCCACCGATCCCTGCGCTACGCGGAAAATCACGACGAGGTGCGCATCGCCAGTCCCGGGGAATGGGGCGGGCTCGGGATGAAAGCCGGCCGCCCGGCTTCCGCCGTGTTGTTCGCGATGGGCCGCGGACCGGTGATGCTCTATCACGGCCAGGAAGTCGGCGAACCGGCGGTGGGTGCGGCGGGTTTCAGCGGGGATGGTTCGCGGACGACGATTTTCGATTACTGGTCGATGCCGGAATTCGCCAAGTGGGTGAACGGCGGGAAATACGATGGCGGGCGGCTCAGTGCGGAACAGAAAGACCTGCGAGCATGGTATGGCCGGTTGGTTCGGGCAATTCACGAGCCGGCGTTCACTGCCGGAGAATTTTACGGTCTCAATCACGCCAACATGGAGAACCCGAGGTTCGGCCGGGTGGGAGACGAGGCGATTTCAGGTCACTGGCTTTATGCGTTCCTGCGTCACGATCCGCAAAGCGGTCAGACATTTCTCATCGTTGCGAATTTCCATGGTGCCGAGACCCTGCGCGGAGTTCACGTGAGCATCCCGGACCATGCGTGGGGATTCATCGGACGCTCGAAACAGACCGCGTGGAAATTCACCGACCGGCTTGGCGGGTGGTCCGGGCTGGCGGATCGGGAAGGGATCGCGCTGCCGGACCTTCCGCCGTGCAGCGCGTTGTTGTTGGAAATTTCTCCCCCATGATGGGCTGGCGCATCCGGCGAGAGCTCGTCACCCGGACGGATGAAAGCGCCCCCCTAAAACATTCCGCCGGTGGTTTTCCGAAAGAAACCATGCCCCCGGCATCGTTATGCGGGCATGCATTTTACCGCGTTGCGCTTCCACCGCCATTTCAGCCCCCCATCCCGGCTCATGGCTGCCTGCCTCGTCCTGGGCCTGCTGCCCGTGGCTGCCGCAAAGACCTGGGAGGTGCCTGTTGGCGGGAACGCGTATGTCACGAAGCAGGGCGAAGGTGGAGGAATGGACCCGAGAAAACTCATCAGTCCGGAAAGCGTCGTTTCCATTTATTTCCGCGTGGATCGCGCCACCGAACTGGATCTGGCGTTGCGGGCCCAAGTGCCGCAGGGCGAATCCCGGATCCGCGCGACCGTGGCGGGCAAGACCTTTGAAAAGGATCTGAAAAACACGGAACCCGCGGACGTGCCGCTCGGCCGGATCGCCGTGAAGGCCGCCGGATATGTGAAGGTGGATTTGCAAGGCGTCAGCAAGACCGGAGAGGCTTTCGCCCGGATGGAATCCATGAAAGTAACGCCCGTCCCCCCCCCTGCCGAAGAGGTGGTGCTGGATTATGTGAAGGATCAAACGGGCAACCGCTTCTACTGGGGCCGCCGCGGACCATCCATCCACTTGAACTACAAACTGCCGGAAGGCGAGCCGACCGAGTGGTTTTACAGCGAGATCACCGTCCCGGAAGGCAATGACCCGGTCGGCTCCTATTTCATGGCGAACGGCTTTGGCGAAGGCTACTTCGGCATGCAGGTGAACAGCGAGACGGAGCGCCGCGTGCTGTTCTCCGTGTGGAGCCCCTTCCATACGAACAATCCCAAGGAAATCCCGGACGACAAGCGGATCACATTGTTGAAAAAGGGCGGGGACGTGCATGCCGGTGAATTCGGCGGTGAAGGCTCCGGTGGCCAGAGCTACTGGCGCTATCCATGGAAAACCGGCAGCACCTGCCGTTTCCTCAACCGGGTGCGGCCGGATGGCAAGGGCTCCACCGTTTATACCGGCTGGTTCTACGTGCCGGAAAAGAAAACCTGGCAGCTCATCGCCAGCTTCAAGCGGCCCCATACGAACACCCACTACACCGGCGCGCATTCTTTCCTCGAAAACTTCTCCCCCAACAAGGGCCACCTCGGCCGCGGCGCGCATTATGGCAACCAGTGGGCCTGTGACACCAAGGGCCAATGGCACGAAGTCACCCGGGTCCATTTCACCGGGGATGACATCGCCAACAGCCGCTTCCGCCTCGATTACGCAGGCGGCGTGACGGGCCAGCGGTTTTTCCTCCGCAACGGCGGATTCTTCGCCGAAACCGTGAAGCTCGGCACGCACTTCACCCGCGAAGCCACACCGGCCAAAAAACCGGTGATTGATTTCAACCAACTGGAAGGCGTCACGGACGGGTTTTGAGCCGGGCGATTGCCGAAGGTCCCCGATCGTTATACATTACCAACGGTGTCCGCCGATGCCATTTTCATGACGCAGAGTGATAAATCCTGATTCCGTTATGTAGGTTCCCCGATGTCACCGGGGCGAGGAAATTCTGTTTTACCGGCTTTCCGACCAGTTAGTCCGGGTAGGAATGTGGTTTCAAAAAACGACTTCAAGGCATCAAGTTGACTTTCGGCGATAGTTTTCCGGGGGATCGCGTCTCTGAGACGGACGCCCGCAGTTTCAAATCCCTTGATGAAACCGCTGGTTCCTGCGGCTTTTTGAAGTTTTTTCAGATGGTTGATGATAACGCGTTGCTCCTGTTTTGATTTTGGTTCGCAGTGCTCGATGGATTCATTCAGATAGTTTTTCACAATCGGAATGAGCATCTTGAGGTGGGTGATGTCATTCCTGATACCCGACGGAGAGCTTTGATCGAGGGAAGCGCAATTTTCGGCCTTGGCGATCATCAAGGTCACCGGATTCATGACTTTGTAGGGAGCGTCTATCTCCAGAGCATCTTCATAGACCCGGTCTTTCTCGATATGAACCCCTTTGATCGCCCGGAGCACGTCGATGCGTGTTTCCGGCATGTCATCGGGGATGATCGCGAAGCTGATGGGTTGCCTGGCATCGGGAAAACGCTTGATCGTGAACTCCCGCGCTTTGAGGTCCGCTGAGCATTCGATTTTCTGCTGAAGCTCTTTGGTGATGATGATGTCCATGTCCGTGGACGTGGCAGAGCCACCTTCGCCAAGCACTTCGTCGAGTTCTTCGGGCGTGAGGAATATGGCGGCCAGGAGGTTGACCGCTTGACCACCGCAAATCACGGCATCGCCGGCTTTTGGGAGCCTGGAGAAAATCGGATAGAACTCATCGGGACGGTATGTCGGGGGGCGAGGATCAGCATTTGGGCCGGTGGGATCAGCGGACATTGTCAGTCACTCCATTTTTGGTCGGATTCCATTTTGATGTGCCAGCCATTTTCCAGCGGGTGATTTTTCCCAACAGGCGTGGATCCGCAGCGCTGTTTCGTTGACGGACTTCAATAGGGCTGGCCTTGCCCGTCGCCATATCCAAGGCATCCTTGAGACGGGAAATGACCTTTTCCTTTTGGATCTTATGGAAGGTCTCGGCTTCCTCGTTCCGGGCATGCGCGAGGAACAAGTTGAGAAGGTGGAGTTCTTTCGCGATTCGAATGAACGACGGAAGGCCAATTTGGCCGGTTTGTTCGAAATGTCGGATGGTGCTCAACGGAATTGAGGTTTTTTCCGCAAGTTCGCGTTGAGTGAACTTCATGCCATCCTTCCGAACAGCCTTGAACCACTGGGCTATTTCAAGTTCAGGGGTAGGATCAGAGGACTTGGAGGTTTTTCGGAGCATTGTGGCTGGATCTAAAGTGCCAGTATTTTGATACTTTTCAATTCGAAATTTCATTTCAAGAAATAGGCCATTACCCCTCTCCCACCCGGGAGCGGGGCTGTGCCATTGCTTGCGTCCCGAAAATCATGGGGTTTTCGAAGGTTTTTCCTCCGGTGGCGTCCAGACCCTGAGCAAATCACCCGGTCGCAGCGTGTAGGGTTCCCATTTCCCCGGCCAGACAATCAATCAGTGGAGGGTGCTGGCAATCATCGAAACCGTGATTTCGGATTTGATGGCGCTTGGTTCTCTCATCAGTAACAGGACGCAATCGAGGTCACCATTGGCGGTGGAGGTCAGGAGGTCTTGTCCAAAGTCGTGACTTCAACCAACTGGAAGGCGTCACGGACGGGTTTTGAGCCGGGCGATTGCCCGCTGCGCTCCAAACGCCCGAATAGACAAACTGGCGGAGGAACTCTGCATTTCAAGATCCGCCGTCCTCAGAATGGACATCCCAGCGTTTTGCGCAGGCGCCGGGACTTCCGGGAGGTCGTGGAGTGGTCCCCGCTCAGTCCACCAGCACGTTCGGATCGAGATCGCGGACATGGCGGTCCACCGCGTCGAACTCACGTTTTTCCACCTCTGTCGCCACGCCCTCTTTCACACGCCTTTCGATCTCATCCCACTTGGCCATGCGCTTTCTGGACCTCTCCAACGTGGAGGGGGATACTCCTGCTATTTTCGCTGTGGCGGTCATGGAAGAATTCGGTTTTCGACAGTTATCATACCCGGAAAACGCTCCAACATCAAGACCAAAGCCGCCCTCCTGGCTTCCGGGGTATCCCCGCCGTTCGCGCATGAGTCCTTGTAGTGACGAGCCGCCTGCCTGGATTTTTCCGCATCCACCACGGACGTTGCCCGGAGCCGGAAAATCTCCACCTTCCCGTTCTCGTTCACCGTCACGATCCTCAATGTCACGCCGGGCCGGACCAAGGCCGCCTTGAGATCCGAATCGCTCGGCCCCCTTCCGCTCGGATGCTGATGGGAAAGCGTGCCTCCCGATGGCACGTCCTCCGGGATCGAAACCGTGCTCCGGTCTCCCAATACCGCCTTTTTCAGCCGGCCCTCCGGCGTGTAGATCGCGAGAATCTCATGGGGGGACTCCAGCATCAGCCGCTCCTCCGGCGTGAGCGTCAGCTCCGCCGCCTGAAGCTGCCGCGCCCGGTTCACGCCCTTGCCCGTCTCCGCCCTCGTCATCGGCTCCGCCGCTTTCCTGTCGATCTTTCCAAAAACCGCCCCGGCAATGGCCTTTTCCTGTTCGGGCGTTGCCATTCCATCCCTTTTCCTGATCTTGGAGACGCGCTCCCCGATTCCTTCCTTCAAAACAATGCGGTCGCCATCCTCGATCACGCGGAGAGGCTGGCCGGACTTCGGCCGCCGTAAAAATGCCGCTCCCGCCTATGCCAAGGCGGCAGAGTCACATGTCGGGAAATTCGCCAACATCTGACCGGCGGAGTGGCCCCCGTTAGCCCTCGATCAACCGCAGCAACTGCCGCCTCAGCTCGTCGCCGATCCGTAACGCGATCACATCCACCGGAATCGGTATCCCCTGGCTCAAAATATAGTTGTCGGATGCGGCATCGAAAATGCCTGTGCGCGTCGCCTCGCTGTAATAGGAAGAATCCGTCTCCGAGCCGATGGAGAAGCCTGGTACTTTGACGAATCCCCGCTTTTCCATGTCGCGCCGGATGTCCTCTGGAAATGGATACGGCCCTTTGACGAATGGCTGGGAGATGACGACTTGGACGCCCTCATCCGTTTGAGCGATGCCCCTGAGCCTTGCTAGATCGTCCAGAACAGTGTTCGCATTCTGCCATCGCTCCAAGTACTCGAGCGGAGTCGCGTCCGCTATTTCCGGGGAGCCATCCGCGCCCGGAAGCACGGTCCATCCGAAACGGTCGGGCCGCGTGACCTTCCACATTTCGCCATCCTGCTCCCAAATATCATGCTCGGAGCCGCCGATGGTTGCTTTACCCTCCCACAGGGAAGGATCAAGTTTCAGACCGTTCTCTTCAGCCCACCGGACGAGGGCTTCGCGCTGGGCGATTGCTGCCGCTCGGCGTAGCTCGAACGATTCCTCTCCAGTTGTGCGCGCATCTCTGCCGATGTCATCGATGGCTGATTCAAGCGGACTCGGCGAAAGTCGGAGGCCGTTTCGCTCTGGAGTGACGCTGGATTGACGGACTTGTTCATTGGGCAACGGAGGCACCGTAACCAAATCCGGCGATTTCTCAAGGACGATCTTTTCCCCCTGCTCCCGCACCACCAGCCCGCCGCTCGGCAGCTCCGCAATCGCCTTCCGGTATTTCTCCGCCTTGGCAGTGTCCCCGCGCGACTCCGCCTCCGCCAGCCCCCCCCGGCTGCGAGATTCCTTCCTGGCTTGCGCGGCGGCTTCCCGCGCGGCCTCTTTCGGGGCGCGCGGTTTGCGGCCGGATCGCGGCTCATTCAGCAGCTTTGTTGAATCATGCGGATCACCACTCCAAACCCAAGCCGTGACGCTCCGCCAGCTCTAGCAGATCTCCGCGCATCGGCCACTCATCCGGGCGCTCGCTCGTCTCATGGCGCTTGCTGGCGCCTTTCAATGTCATGCAGCCGGTGTTGTCGCCGATCTGGCGGATGCTCTCCACTTCTTCGGCGGTGAAGCGGACGTCTGGCAGCGCGGCGAATTCACGGATTTTGTCTTCGATCGGCCGCGCGCCTTCGCCCGCCTCCTGAATGAAGGTCGGCACCACGCTTTCCACGGCGGGATGGCTGAGGTTCCAGATGGAGGCGAATTGAAGCAGCGTCAGGCCGTATTTCCCGGCGAGCGGGCGCATGCGATCGGCTTTTTCCATGCCATGCCGGACCCAGCCTTCCGGGCGATAGGTGCGGTGGTCGCCGGGCTTGAAACTGTGATCCGGTCCGCCGATGTCGTCGTGGAAAACGCCGCCGTAATCGACGACGCGCGTCATCACTTTCACACCGTGTTTTTCACAAATCGGCAACGTCAGTCCGACGGGCCATGGCTCCAGCGGGTTGAGGATCAGCATCGACCAGTCGATCAGCGGGCCGAACTTTTCGAGGCAGCCGACGAGATCGAGTGAAAATCCGTTGGCCGGTCCCGGCGCGATGCCGAGGCGGTCGGTGAGGCCCGCGGTTTTCGCGCCTTCGAGGGCCTGCCAGAGAGGCTCGCTGGTGTAGCCGAGTTCGTCCGGATTGTGGAGCATCAGCAGGTCGAACTTGTCCGCGCCGCAGCGTTCCAGTTCCTTGCTGGTCGCCATTTTCACGAAATCCGCATAGCCGTCCGGGCCGCGCAGTTCGGAATCGGTGAAGCGCGGGTAGCCCCTGCTGCCCTGACGCTGGCCTTCGTAGAAATCGTGCCCGATCATTCCCACCAGACTGTAAGTCGAGCGATCCACGCCCTTGAGCGCCCGGCCCAGGAGCTCGTCCGCCTTGCCGTTCCCATAAACGTCGGATGTCACGAAGGTCCGGATTCCGGTCTGATAGGCGGTCTCGATGCAGCCGATGAAGCGCTCCTCCGACAGGGTTTCGCCAAAATGCATGAAGCGTCCTCCGCTCCAGGTGCCGTATGCAGTCGTAGTAGGTTCCATGGTGGTTGAAAAAAGTTGCTCCTGCGTATGCCCGCCATGCCTGAGGGTCAACACCAAGCACTGCGCGTCTTTTGTGAAATGCCCGTCATTTCCCGGCAGCATCCCTAGCAGAAACGGCCGAGGATCGGAGCCAGATCCTTCGCCGTTTGATCCGGCCACAGCGCGCGGTCGGTGAAAATCGCGGTGTCGAGCGCGTGATGGCCCGGGCTTTGCGGTTTTTCAGGAATGGTCGCGACGAGGGCGCGGATGATCCGCTTCGCCATCGCGCTGTTGGCGTGCAGGTTCGCGATCACCGCGTCCACTTCCACGGCGGCTTCGTCCTCTTTCCAGCAATCGTAGTCCGTCACCAGGGCGAGCGCGGCGGCGGCGATTTCCGCCTCGCGGCAAAGCCGGGCTTCCGGGCCGTTGGTCATGCCGATGATGTCGGCGCCGATCAACCGGTGGAAATTCGCCTCCGCACGGGTCGAAAACGCCGGTCCGTTCATGCAGAGATACGCCCCGCCGTCGTGGACTTTCGGCGCGAGCGCACGCGCCGCACCGAGCAGCAGCCCGCGCAGTTCCCCGCAATACGGCTCAGCGAAACCGACGTGCGCGGCGATGCCCCTGCCGAAAAACGTGTGCTTCGCCCCGGTGCCCGTGCGGTCGATCAACTGGTCCGGCACCACGATGTCCCGCGGCGCGAGCTCCTCCCGCAGACTGCCGACGGCGGTCACGGAAACCAGCCAGCGCACGCCCTGCGAGCGCAGCGCCCAGATGTTCGCACGGTGGTTGATTTCATGCGGCAGCAATCGATGCCCCACCCCGTGGCGCGGTAAAAAACACACCCGCCGCCCGCCGATCCGGCCCGCCACCACCTTGTCCGACGGCTCGCCAAATGGCGTGGCCACCGCGATTTCCACGACGTCCTCGAACCCCTCCATTTCATAAAGCCCGCTGCCGCCCACCACGCCGATCGCCGGCTCATCCGTCGTTTTCAAACTCATGCGGCAGGAAATAAGGCATGCCCGCCGCCCCGGCAAGAATCTTGAGGCTTGGCAAGCCGCGGGTGGCGGGCAAAAACAACGCATGTTCAGCGCCAGCAAACTCACTCCGGAACAAAAAGAAGCCCTCAAACAATGGGCCGCCGAAGGAGCCACCATGTCCGACCTCCAGCGCCGCCTGAAGGAGGACTTCGGCCACACCCTCACTTACATGGACACCCGTTTTCTCATCCTCGATCTCGGCATCGAGCTGATCGAGGAGCCGAAAGCCGAAAAAAAGGAGGAACCCAAAGCCGCGCCCGTGCCGACAGGATTTGTGGAAACGACGATGGACACGCTCACCCGGCCCGGCGCGCTGGTCAGCGGCAAGGTCGTTTTCAGCGATGGCGAAAGCGCCGTCTGGACGCTCGACCAAACCGGTCGCCCCGGACTGTCTCCGGACACGGTTGGCTATCGGCCGACGCCGGAGGACATCCAGGAGTTCCAGATCCAGCTCCGCGATTTGATCCAGAAAAGCGGACTCTGAGGGCCCTAAAGTGCCGTGGAGCGCACCGCTTGCAGACACGAAGCGTCCGCGGCGGCGTTGAACCCATGAATCATGCCCCGCCAAACCCGCCGATCATCCCCGCCGAGAAATCGCCGCCACTTGGCCTGGCGCGTTTCCCTGCTGGCCCTCGGCACGCTCGCCGCAGGCTGCAAGCCAGCGGAGAAACCGGTTGGTAAAAGCCCGCCCGCTCTAACAGCATCGAACAGCGAACTGCTGGAGCAACTCACCGCCGCCCGGCTGGACGCGGCCAGGTCCAAGCGGGAGCAGCATCGCCCGGATGAAGCGCTCGCCCTGTTGGTTTCCTCCCTGCACGCGGATCCCGCCTCGGAGGAAACACGGGCGCTCGCGGAATCGATCCTGAAGGAAACGGTGTGGAATCTACCGGTGCTCGCGCTCGATCACGCAATGCCGATCGAGCAGATCGCCTTCGCCGCGCCATCGACATTGTGGGTGAGCCTGGGAGGAAAAACCAACACCACGGCCCGTTGGAATCTGGACGCCTTGCGGATCGAGAGCGTGTTGTTTCCCGCGAAAAACGGCAAAACCCGCAGCCTCATATTTGATGAAACCCGGCGGCGGGTGGTGATCGAACGCGATGCGGTAACACTGCTCTGCGACGCGCAAACGCTGAAACCGATCCGCGAGTTGGGCGCTCCGCCGGATTTTCTAACACCATCAGCCACCGTCGTCTTTTCCCGCGACGGCCTGTTAGCCGCGCATCCGGCACGCGCGTCGGACAAGGACAGTCCGATCATTTGGCACCTGCGCGATGCGGCCACCGGAGAAATCCTCCGCTCCACCGAGCCCGCGCCGAACGCCGCGCCACCGCTCGCCGCTTATCTCGACCGCAGCCAACTGCGGGTGCTTCACGCCGATGGCAGCTTGCTGGAAATGCCGGTTTCACCAATCGAGGAAATCCGCCGCACAGCGCCGCCGAACCCCATCAAGCTCCTGCACGCGCAGTTTTCCGCAGACGGAAACTCGGTGCTCGCACTCCGGGATCAGGGTCCGCACGAGCCGCCCGCACGGTCCGTGATTTCCTATCGGGATGGCGATGACGGTTCGTTAGAAACCGCAACCCTCGCCCGCCGCTTCCCTTGGAACCGCCAGCCCACCCTGTGGAGCGGCCTGATGAAAAATGTGGATGACGCCCCCTTCGCCATCGAAGGCGGCACCCTGAAACTCCTGACAACTCCCCACGCGAACATCGAGGCGAACTCCCCGCTCACCGCGGTCGCCTTCGATGAAAACCAGGTTCTAACCGGTGATGAAAACGGCGTCCTCACATTTCACCGCCTGCTGCCCCCGCCCACAAGCCGCCCGGACACGGAAAAACCCGCCGCACTCGACCCGCCCGCCCTAACCGCGCTCGCCCTCCTCTGCGAGGCCCTGACCGCCACCCGCTACGACGCCAAGGCGCGGACCTTCGCCCGCCTCGCACCCGAAGCGCGCCTGAAAGCCTTCCAAAACTGCGATCTCGATGCCATCCACCGGATTTTCCCGGCGTCGGACTTCACACCTGTTAGAACGGCCTTCTCCGCCATCACCCTCCGCTCCGCCGAACCCTCCGCATTCCAGCCACTCAGCGACCGCTTGGCTCAAGCCGAGCCCGCCGATCCCCTCCCCGCCCTCGCGGAAACCTTCCGCAGCAAAGACTCCCCCGCGATCCTCGCCGCCATTCAGGCCGCCGGAGAAAATGGCTCCGCCGCAGCCGCAGCCCTGGCGCTCGCCTTGGAATCCGATCACCCGGAATGGATCGAAGCCTCCCTCGCCACCGCCAGCGACCTCCCGCCCCTGCTCCGCCAACTCTCGCGATCGCGCATCGCCTGGCTGCGCGGGCGCAAGGCCGACGCGCTGGCCGGCTGGCCGGAGGTTTTCCCCGATCTAGCCGAAGTGCGGCGGCGGGAAGACTGGGTCGGCTGGGAACAGGCGGATTTCAAACCCGCCCTCGACCAACTCCGCGAATGCGTCCGCCGGGAACTCGCGGCCATCGAGGTCCCGGAAAATTCAACGCCCGGGCAACGCAAAGCCATCGCCGCCCGCCTCGCCGATCCCGCCACCCTCGCCGCCGTGGGTCCCCGCCGTTTCGCCGAGGCCTGCTTGAAAGCCGCCACCGCGTTTTCCGCCTTCAAGGACGAAACGGAAACCACCTTCCGGCTCGCCAGCCGCGCCCGGGAAATGGGCGCACCCGCCGAACCCTGCCTGCGGGCGGAAGCCCTCGCCCTCACCGCCCTCGGGGACTATCAGAAAGCCCACCCGCGCTGGATCGAGCTCATCACCGAACACCCGGTGGAAACCACCGTGCCCGCCGACTACGCCGAGGCCGCCTACACCGCGTTCGAAACCGCCGATCCGCGGCAGGCGATGGAAATTCTAACCACCGGCACGCACCGCTTCCCGCGGGACGCGGATTTCGCGCTGCGGGCCGGCTGGGTCGCCCTGCTCACCGGAAACTCGGAACGCGCCTACCGCTTCCTGCGCGAGGGCGGGCGCATCGGATTCCCGCAGGACAAACTCGCATACGCCACCGCCCTGCTCGCCGTCGCCGCCGCGCAATCCGGCGCGGCCGACGACGCCGCCGTCTATTTCCAGGACCTGCTCAAGCTCGATCCCGCCTGGGCCGAGCCCGCCACCATCGACGCCCTCGACTGGCCCGCGGAAATGAAAGCCGCCCTCGGCGGGATTTCCCGTTAGATGCACAATCCTTCCGGCTGCCCGGAGTTCGAGCTTCAGCTTGTCTTCGCCAAGAGCAAGCTGAAGCTCGAACTCTGGCGAACAGCCTTACCCGGAATCACGCCAGATCCTTCACCTGCACCTGCTTCCACCAGTCCTTGAAGTTCGCGAGGAATTCCAAATGACCCGGAGCCACCTGATAGGCGTCGTGCTTCTCGACACTGTCGAACCGCACCACCAGCGCATAATCCCATGACTGGTCGAGCACCGGGCGGGGTGCCAGCTTCGCGGGAACGGCCCAGCGCCCGCCGGCCACGCCATCGATCCCGAGCAACGCCGCCAATCCCTCCTCGAAGCGCGCGCGGTCGGTTGGGTTTTGGTTCTCCTCCTTCAGCCAGAAATACACATGATGGTCCATGCCCCAAGGACATAAAGACCCGCCCCCGCCACCGCAAGCCGCATCATGGTCCCGCCTATTTTTCCACATTTCCGTTTCTCGGTAGGGCCAAACTTATTTCAATGATCGAGAAATACATTGGAAGCCGCGACCAAAGCCGGTTCGCCAACCCACTCGGCACCCGGGTCCCGCACCCCCCTGCTAGCGGCTCCGCAAAGGGCGGCCCGTCACGGGCTGGAAACGGATTCTGAAAAAACGCTGGTTTTGCTCGCAACTCGGGTAATCCGGTTAAATGCTGGTGCCATTGCTGGAATCCATCCAACCGAAAACACCATGAAATCCCCGCTCATCTTTCATCTCGCCTGTGCCGCCATGATCGCCCCGGCATTCGCGCAAACCGTCCCGCCCGCGTTCGAGCAAGGCGTCGAACTCAAGGCCGCCAGCCTGCTTCCGGCGGAATCCCTGCGCGGACCGTCCTACCGCGTCCGCGATCAAGTCCCCACCGACGGCTACATCGCCCATTTCACCATCGACAGCGACTTCGGCACCTTCCATGCGGCGGGCGTGCCGCAGGCGAGGAAGTGCATCGTTGAGGCGGAAGCCATCCGCAAGCTGGTGGAAACCAGCAAGGGCGACCTCTTCGCCGAGGGCATCAAACGCTCAATCGAGCAGCCGATCTCAGCCGTGAAAAACATCGTCAGAAACCCGGTCGAAAGCGTGAAAACCGCGCCGAAAACCGTCGGCCACTTTTTCACCAAGGTCGGCTCGGCCATCGGCCGCGCGGGAGAACAAATCAAAGACCAGGCGAACGGCGTCCAACCGGCTTCCACCGCCGCCGAGACCGGCGGAAAAATCGGCGACGCGGCGAAAAACGCCGCCGGATTCGACAAGGCGAAACTCGACACGGCCAAACAGTTAGGCGTGGATCCCTACTCGGACAATCCCCGGCTGCAGGAGGAAATGGACAAGGTCACCTGGGCGTTCTTCGCCGGCGGCCTGCCGCTGCGGATAGGAGCCGCCGTCGCCTCCGCGGGCATCGCCGTCACCGCGACCAACATGCTCGGCATCCCGGAAGACACCTACGCGCTGACCCAGAGCGAACTGGCACTGCGGGACAGCCGCTCGCTTGCGGCGATGGGCGTCAGCGACGAGGACATCAAGACCTTCCAGCTTTACGGACCGCTCAGCACCACCCGGCGCCACCGCATTGTCACCGCGCTCGCATCGCTGCCAAAAGCGGCGGGCCGCGGCCGGGTCATCCAACTGGCCAACTCCTGCACCACCTCCGCCGACGTGGATTTCCTGATCAACGGACTCGCGATCCTCGCCGAGCGCCAGCGCTCGGGAGCCGCGGACTACATTTCCCTGCATGTGCTCGGCCGCCTGCCCGGCGCGACCACGGCCAGCGGCGAGTTGGAAGTGCCCGCTCCGGTCGATCACGTCACCTGGACCGAGGAAGTTGCGGGCTTTGCCAACCGTGACGATCTCGGAACCGCGCCGAAAGTGTTGGTCCATACCGGCACCCTGTCACCCGCCGCCTCCGCCGGACTGCAAGCGGCCGGCTGGAAACCGGTCGGAGTCGGCTATCCAAGGCAATGAAGGGCTCGCTGCAATCTTCGGATTCGCCATCGTCATGAACGGAAGCACGTCTGCCGCGATACAAGGACGATTCGCACAGAAACTTGATGCCCTGGTTTACGATCCCGCGCTGATGGCTTGGACAGCCCGCCGTGCTCCGGCCTCTCCTTTTCCGTGTATTCCGAGTATTCCGTAGTTCATCATCTTCCTTCAACGCGGTTCGGGCGCGCCGGAATTCCTTTTGAAGGCATTGATGCAATCGCGACAGATACACGCCTTCCCCCGCACCGGCAGTCCTTCGATCAACTCCCGCGGGACCTCGACTCTAACACACCAACACTTTCCGGCCAAGTCCACCCCGCAGAGATTCGGTTTTCCGCAGATCGGGCAGAGCTTTTCGTCGGGACTCATGGAGAATTTCCGGAAATCCCCTGGCGGATCTCCGGCTTGATGTCCAGCGGTTGCGCCATGCCGGGATCCATCTGCTGGATCGGCCCGCCGCTTTCCTGCACCGGCACCACCTTGATGTCCACCTCCACCGGCACCGCGCGCAGGCCCCGGATGATTTCCCGGAGATGCTCCACGGTGGTTTCTGATAGAGTCTGCGGCCTGGCATGCTCGCGGCCGGTTTCCGCGATGATCGACTTGATGGCATCCAGTCCGTCCTGAAACCCGGAAAGCTGTGCGACCACACGCCCGACCGGATCTTCCTCGCCAGCGCCACCTAACAGCCGCCGCTTCATGAACTCTTTCTTGATGTCCGCCCAGCGCGCCTTTTCAGCCTCGCTGGCGATGCCTTCGAATTCCTTGAACTTGAGCAAATTCGCCTCGGCTCCCTGGGTGAGCGTCTGCGATTCGTTGCGGTAGTGATCGAGGATCAGCGCGCGGATTTCCTCGCGGGTCATCAAAGGCAGCACCTTGACGGCGATGCGGCTCATGTTCCGATAGGATCCCTGAAGCTTGAATGCCGGCTCGGTCCGGTAGGCATCCTCCTGGGCGGCGCTGCGGATGTATTCCTGATTCACCCGCAGAATGGTATCCCGCACCTCGAACAAATGGCGGGTCACGGCGACCATTTCATCGATTTCCGCCGCGGCGTGGTTGCCCTTGAAATCCACTCCCTCGTGGCTGCCGGTTTCGGCGATGCGCATCACCGCGTAAACATCCTCCTGATGGCGGCTCGCCAGGCGGGAGAGCACCGGATTCGAAGTCAGGCAGTTTTCGATATAACTCGCCTTGAAGGCATCGAGATGGCCGCCGAGAATGTCTCCCAGATTGTAAGTATCGGCCCGGTTGGCCAGCATGTCGGGGATTTTAAATTGGGTTCCGCCCTCGGTGTAAGGGTTGCCCGCCATGACGACCGCCACTTTTTTCCCGCGCAAATCGTAAGTCCGCGCCTTGCCGCGCCAGACGCCCTCCATTTTCCGCTGGGCGTCGCACAGGCTGATGAAGCGCTGGAGAAACTCGGGATTCGTGTGCTGGATGTCGTCCACATAGATCATCACGTTGTCCCCCATCTCCAGCGCGAGGTTGAGCTTATCCACCTCCTCGCGGGCTGATAGATTCGGCGCTTCCGTCGGATCAAGCGACACCACCCCGTGACCGAGCGCCGGTCCGTTGATCTTCATGAACGTCAGGCCGAGGCGGTTCGACACGTATTCCATGATCGTGGTCTTGCCGTAACCCGGCGGGGAAACCAGCAGCAACAGGCCGGAGCGGTCGGTGCGCGTATCACCGCCCACCGTGCCGATTTGCTTCGCGAGATTGTCACCGATGATCGGCAGATAGACATCATTGATCAGGCGGTTGCGGACAAACGAGCTCATGACCTTGGCCTTGAACTCGTCCAGGCGGATCTGTGAGCGTCGTTCTTCGATCAAACGCTGCTTGAGCCGCACACCGGCCTCGAAGGCGGGCACGTCGTGACGGGCGAAGCGCGTGAGGCGGTTGCGAACCGCCTGATAGTCGGTTTCATAAACTCCTCCGTCCGCGATGACCGCGTGGTGCCCGCGCAGGCCCTCGACGCGGATGGAGCTGGAAGTTTCCACCACGCCTAACTGCTCGATCCCGCCGCGCAGCCAGTGGGCGGAGGATTCGGCGAGCCAGGCGAGCACCGGCGTGCGCAGGGGACTCGATTCGGGCGAATCCGTGGCCCGGAGATGGCCGCTCATCCAATCGAACACCACGAGGAAACGCTGCTCCGGATCATCCGCGAGCGCCTCGACGGATTTCGCGAAATCACTGGTCGCGCCGCGCTTGCCGAGAGCCTGCTTGAATTCCGCCGTCCATGCGGCGGCCTCGGCGGAAGCGAGCACGGGTCCTCCGGCGGCGAGTTGCTCGAAAAGATAAGCCGCCGCATCGCCCGCCATCGCCTCCGCGGACGAATCGCCCGCTTCCACTAACAGCGCGGCGGCATGGGAACGGCGGACAAACTCCAACAGCCCCCGCTCGAGCGCGGACCGCAGCGGATGAGCCTCGGCGGATGGCGCGCTGAAAAACCGGCGCATCGAGCCATGGGCGGTCATCAACGAACCCAACCGCGAGCCCTCTTCCGTGACGCGATACGTTTCCCAAAACAACAAGGCCATGGAACGCACCCCCGGCCCGAACCTCAACAAGCCCAGCGCGCGGTGCACCGGCAGCAGCGCGCTCAGAATCCGCAGCGCGTCCTCGTCATGCACGCCCTTGGTATAACCTTCCGCATAGCGGGGCGACATGAACTCATGAACATTCGCGAGCGACGCCTCACCTTCGACCACCCCTTGCTCCAGCATCTGCCAGGCCAGCCACTCGGCGCGATAAACCCGGGCGTTTTCACTGATGACATGTTGTTCCCACACGTCGCGAGTGGCGAGAAACTCCTCGTTTTCCACCGGCTCGAAAAACGCGGTGCCGGAGAGATGGTAACACATCGTTCCTTCGTGCGGGACGATGGAGAGTTCCAGCTCCTGCGTGTTCACCGAGAAGTTATGCCTACCGAACTTCAGGACGTTTCCTCCGTCGGCAAACAGTTCCTTGCGATCCTTGAGCTGGCGGACGGCATCATCCTGCAGGGTTTTAAGCCGCGTTTGAAGATCATCGGATTTGACCGTATCGCCAATGTCGCGAAGTTCCGCGATGATGTCGCGGAGCTTCGAAACCATCAGATCCCCGGCGAAATAACCGTTGATGGCATTGATGTCATCCAGCGCGGCGGCCCGGTTTTTAAGCCCGGCCAGAATGCGTTCCGCGGATTTCAGCAGATTCCCCGCGCGGCGGTTCCGCTGCTCGACAAGGGCTTGCTTGCGGCCTTCGAAGGCCTCGTAAATTTCCTCGCGCTTGCGGGTAAGCTCCTCGATGTATTCGTCAAACTCGGCGAAGCGGCCTTCGAGCTCCTCCACCTGCACCATGACCTTGGTGAGGTATTCGCCGCACTTGTCGGGCGTGTCGCAGAGATCGATGAAATTGACCACCGCCTGGCCTAACAGCTTGATCTGGGCGCTGAACTGCGCGACGCCCTCGGCGCGGGCGAGTTCGCGCCGCTTGCTTTTCAACTCGGCCCGGATGCCATTGAGAGTGGCGTAGAGCGCGGAAACACTCTCGATGATCGCCGTCGTCTGGGTGGCGTCCTGAATCCGCAGATTGCTCACAATGTCGATGAGCAACTCCAGCTCGATCGCCGCCTCGTCGAGCCCCTTCGCCGTGGCGTCCGCCTCGGTGGTTTTTGAAATCGTGGCCAGCGAGGTCCGCTGCGCCTCGATGGCCTGGCGGTATGGTTCGAGCGCGCCCTCGCGCAGCAGGAACTCAACCGTCCGCGCGGACACCTGTTCCGAAGCGGCGGCGGCGCGTTGATCCAGATCATCGATCAGCGCGCCATCGGCATATCTCAACTCCCGCAGCCCGATGATTTCGCCCCGGCGCAAACGCAGATCCGCCAGATGCCGGACAAACTCGCGGACGTCATTGGGATTACTGACAGAAATCGCCTTGAGCAGCTTCTCGGTGGCGGCTTGCACCTCTTCGGTTCGCGAGGCGGTCGCCTGGCGCAGGCGCACCACCTTGTCGAACTCGTCGATCGCGGCATTCGCGGCGGCATGAATCGCCTCCAGCGGTTCCGACAACTGGCAGGCGGCGCTCTCCTTCAGCCAGAAATAGGCGTCGAGCACCTCGCGGCTGCGGCGCACGAGTTCCAGATAGACATCCGCATAGGTGTCGCCCTTGCCTAACAATATCAGGATTTCGCGGGCCTCCGCCATGCCGCGGACCAGCGCGGAATTGCCGATCTTGAAAAGCAGGGATTCGCGCTTCTCCGCCGATACCGCGGTGCTGGAGTCGGCGACATAAGGCGTGCGCCACACCTGCAGGGCATGATGTTTCTGCGGCTGCTCCGGAGCCTGGAACAATACCATCCGCCCGCCCGGATCGAGCGCGAAGCCGTTGCACACGACCGGCGTCTCGACGCTCTGGGCGATGACATTGTAGGAAAAAAGCACGGAATGCCCGCTGCCGCGCTGATAGAAAACAAACAGCGTGTCCTCGCCGTTTCCCGCGGCAATCCGCCGCTCGAAACGCAAGTCAGACTGCCCGGTCTCGTAGGTTTTCACCGCGCCGGTGGCCAGCATGTAGCCATTCGCGAATAGAATCCCCTGCTCTCCCGGCAGCAACACGCAGGATTGCCCGATGCCATCCAGACGGTGCACTTCGCCCGTCTTCTCGTTGTAAACCAGATAACGGTGCCGGGTTTCACGATACGGCAGAATCCGCAGAATGATCAGCGGCCCGAGAATGGCATAGAGGATTTCCGCGTCGTCCAGCGTTTGATCCGCATCCTCAACCGGCTCCGAATAGATGCCCTGGCCGCTCGCCGTGTTGTCCTCCACCTTGATCGTGAGATCGCCGCCGATGGTTTCCACAAACACCCGGTCTTCGACCGAAATATGCGGATGCTCGCCCGCACGATGCATGTCGCGATGGGCGCGCTTCCATTGGAACTCGACCGGTTCCGGATAACGGCATTCGTGCTCGGAACGATTGCCTAGATATTCGAGCGTGCCGTCACCATGGATCCGCCACTTGAAAGTCTTGAAATCATCATCCGATTTCCCGATCCGCATCTTCATGTGAAGGTGCGGGCCGATCAGCATGAATTTCACGAAAACCGTGTTCCGGTAGTAGCGGAACAATGTCAGGAAATCCTCGTTGAAGGCCGGATCACCCAGCACCTCCTCCAGGGCCACCGGATGGAAATTCCGTTGTTCGTCCAGCCGGCAGGCCGCGAAAACATCGGAAAGCTCGGTGGTCTGCTTGAGACCGAACTGGATGTTGTAGCCCAGCAGATAGAGATCGCCGCCGAGGCTGACCAGATCGCGCGGCACGCAATTGTGCGGCGTGGCGACATGGCCGGTCGAGAGAAGCTCCGTCGGGATCGAGCCGAACACCTCGTGCCGCGCGGCATTGAGCGCATCCACCCGCTCGCGCAGCAGGGCGGCGTGCTGGTCGAGCCGGGCGCGGATGACCTCGTAGGCTCCGCCTTCAAGTTGTTGGGGTGAGTCGCTCATTCAAATGATGAAGAGGGTGGAACCACGGAATACTCGGAATACACGGAAGAAGAAAAGAGTGAGGGTTATAAGACGAATCTTTCGAATTGAGCCTTGGGATGGTGTCCAAAGTTGACGAGCAGGCCGACACGGATCCCGGTGGCGCGGAGATAGTTCATGAGTTGGGCGCGGTGACTGTCATCGATGGATTTCGCCGCTTTGATTTCGAGAATCACCTGGCCGTGACAGAAGAAATCGGGTTCATATCTTTTCCTGAGTTTTCTGCCCTTGTATTCCAGTTCCAGCGGAGGCTTGACGACGAAAGGAATGCCGCGGATTCCGAACTCAATCTCCAGACATTCCTGATAGACATCCTCCAGAAATCCGCAGCCCTTTTCGCGATAAACTTCAAAACACGCGCCCAAAATCTCATGGATTTCCGCTTCAAAAATCAGAGCCATTCGTCTTCCTTTCCGTGTATTCCGTGTATTCCGAGTATTCCGTGGTTCCCCTCTTTCCAATCATTTCAGCAACGAAGCCGCCTTCACATCCGCCAGCCCGAAACGCTCGGCCGCGCCGAGCATGCCGATGAGGCGCGAGCGCTTGTCGCCATCCGCCGCGCCCACGAGTTTTCCTAACAGCGCGGAGACACTCAGGTTTTTCAAATCCTCGGTGCCGATTCCGAAGTCCTGGATCCAGGTGTTGATCTGGGCCTTGAAATACTCCGGGTCGCCATTGAAGAAGGTGTCCTTCACGTCGCCGAGCACCTGGCTGTTGCCGATCGCGCGGTCCACCACCTTGCCGGTGGTGATGGCGCGGGTGATGCGGTCGAAGAACTCGGTCTCGCCGCCGACGATGTCGATCTTCGAGTGCTTGAGAGCCTCGCCGATGACGATGGCCTGCTGCTCGGCGATCTGGCGCTGGACGTCGATCTGCGCGAGCTCGATGGTCTTGTCCTTCTCGAGTTCGAGCTTGAACTCCTCGTGGTCCTGGCCGGCTTCCTCGAACAGTTTCATCGCGTCCGCCTTCTCGCGGATCGCCTCCGCATCGGCGGCACCCTTGGCGCGGACCACCTCGGCCTCGCCCATGCCGACGGCGGCGGATTCCTTGGTCGTCGCCTCGGCGAGCATTTTCTTGGCGACGGCTTCTTTCTCCGATGCCGCTTGGAAGGCTTCGGCGGCGATGAGCTTTTCCTCGGCCCCGAGTTTGGCGGCCTGGCGCGAGGCCTCGGCCGCGGCGGTGACCGTGTAGGCATCCTCGTCCGCCCTGAACTGGGCAGCCTGCTTGTGCGCCTCCGCCTCCTTGATCTGTTGGATCAAGTTCTCCTGAGCCGAAGCTTCGGCGTTGGTGATGCAAACTTTCTTCGCCCGTTCGGCGGTCGCAAAGGCCTCGGTGTCCTTCATGCGCTGTTGCTCCTCCACCACCAGGTTCTCGACCATCACGCGCTCGCGGATCACGTCCTGGATTTCCTTGCGCTGCTGTTCCACGGCTTTTTCCGACTCGATCTGCTTGAGCTGGGTCACCCGCTCGCGCTCGATCTGCTCGATCATGCGCTCGCGCTCGACACGCTCCAGCTCCACGCCGTCGGTGCGCTCCTTGTTGCGCTGGGCGACGAGCACCTGGCGCTGTTTGTTCTCGTCGGCAATGGCGATTTCCTCATCCGCGGCGATGCGGGCGATGTTGGCTTTGCGGCGCTCTTCCTCGGAAACCTTGGCGGTTTCCGCCAGTTCGCGCGCGCGGACCGTTTCCACCTCGCGCTCCTGGCGGGCTTCCGTTTCCTTCAACTGCCGTTCCAGCTCAAGAATGGCCTCGCGGGCCTCGACGTCCTGCTGCTTGATGATCTTCTCCTTGTCCCGCT
>CAYXZE010000007.1:0-21994 GCA_964469395.1 uncultured Luteolibacter sp. | reverse complement strand
GCGCGCTGTGATTCGACTGGGCAGGCGGCGCGTGGCCGGAGGATGGCGCGCCCTCGCCGAGAGCGCGGGCCTATGGAAAGATAAAGCGGAATGCCCGGAAATGCCGGAACGGCTCGGCCCGGGCATCCTTGAGGATCAGGCGGAATGGATTGAGACCGGCCATGAAACCCTTTCAGGGGGGCGTTGATGTTTTGAAGAATCCGCGTGTTTTGATTCTTAATACCGGCAAATGGTCCCGGCCGCTTCATCACCGCGAAGGACAGCGGTTTTTCCATCCGCACGGCCTTCCGCGAGTGTTTGGGAGCGCTTCATGACCTGATTCGTTCCGGTCTGTGGCTTTTTTGAGTTGACGCGCCAACTCCGGCCACATATCCGATACGACCTCATTGTGCCTTTTTCTCTTACATGTTTGGGGTGTTTGGCGGGATTCCGCCGGAAATGCGGTGTCGTGACATCGCCGCGTATTTCTATCAGGACACTGCCTCCGATCATGATGTTTTCAGTTGGATACGGTCATCGCGGCCCGCCCGGTTAGTCGGGCGTTTTTTATATCAAACCCAAAAACCCAAAAACCCATGAAATCCACTATAATGCCCGGGCTGGTTATCCGCCGGCTCATGTGTTTCCTGTTCGCGCTTATGTCATGTCTTACGGTCGAAGCGCAGGAGAGCAAGGCCTTTCCGCTTGGCCCGATCGGAGGGGACTACCGGGTAAACGCGAACTCCAGCCTGGCCCGCATCTCCGCGGTGACCGCAGGCGAGCCGGGGGCGCTGGCTGGCCTGCAGGCGGGCGACTATATCTATGGGGCCTTCGGCCGGGCTTTCACCCCTACCGGCAGCGAGCACTTTGGTGTCAGCCAGGAACTCGGCTTTGCGGTGGACCGCGCGGAGGCGGGTGACGGGATTCTGCCCTTGTTGATTGTCCGCCCCGGCACCGGCGGCATGACCATCAACGTCGCCCTGTCCGCGGCGGGAGCCTTCGGCCCGGCCTATCCGCGCAACAGCACGAAGTATGCCGCAGCGTATGAGAGTGCGATCGCGAGCCTTCACACGCGGGCAATGAACAGCAATGGTGATCTGGGCTTCCTTACGGGATTTGTGGGATTGGCCCTGATTGCCCATCCGAACTGGAACGATACTACCGGGGAGAAACCCTATCGGCTTTCGATTGACAAGATACGGAACTTCACGCTCAGCCGGATCCACAATTGGCCCTTTGCCTCGGTGGAGAGCAAATTGCTCAATGGCGCTTCCAACCCGAACTTCCGGGCAACGGATAAGAGCACCTGGCAGTTGGGGAAAATGGCCATGTTCCTGGGTGAATACGTGATAAAGACCGGAGGTGACACCACGCCCGTTACCATATCAATCCAAGGTGTGAGCACGCCGGTCACCGTGCCGGCCACGCTCCAGCGCTGCACGGAAATGTGTGCGAATTCCGTACAGTGGTGGAAGCAGCCGTCGGAAACCGGTGGCAACGGCTTCTCTCCCGAATACAATCGGGTGGCGGGCATGTGCGCCCATAATGGCGTTTCCGGCGATTATATGCATCTGGGCTGGTACTGCGGCATCAACATGGTCGGCGTCCACAACTTCAGTGGTTTGGCCTTTGCCCGCCGCGCGGGCATGAACATGAATGCCCGCCCGAAGGATGGACACTACTTTGGTTTCAATCTGGCCCCGGGCGACCCCATCCCGGCTTCCATCGCCAACGCGCTGCCATCCTCGATCACCCTGCCGCAATACGCCGAGGACCCGGTGCGTGGCTCCGTCATCACTGATCCGTTCTATTACGACCCGTCGGTCAACCAGAAGTTCCTCATGCAGTTGAACTTCATGGCGCGACGCAGTCTTGGCGGCGACGGGTGTGTCGGCTATGCCCCGGAATCGATCACCAACTACGATGCCGGCGGCCGGACTCCCGGCACCCTGCTGGGCATGGCGATGTATCAGCAGGACGTCGGCGGCCTGGATGCCGCTGACCTCAACCGGCTGGAAAAGCTCAAGAATTACGTCACGACGGCTTACATGCGGCATCAGAATGCACATGCCTATTGTATCGGCGGACAAGTTTTCCAGGCGCTTGCCACTCCTTATCTATCAGATCGCCAGCAGCGCTACTTCATGGACAACTGGCGCTTCTTCTTCGCGCTCTCCCGCACCTCCACCAATGGCATCCGATATTTCGGCCACCGCACCATGGACGACGCGGGCGCCTATTTGGACAACAACTTGTGCGCGTTGTTGAACATGGCCCTACCCTACGGGATCGCCAACGGCAGTTACAACCTGATCCCGGGTTACAACACCAACCGCACGCTGGCCGACTTCAAGTCGCCCGTCCTCATGTGGCCTTCGCTGGCCGCCCGCACGGTCAAGGTTTCCACCGCCAGCCAGGATTTCCAAGTGGATGTCTGCGATGGTCAGGGCAACGTGCTCGCTCCCGCAAACTACACGGCGGAGTGGTCTCATGTTTCCGGACCGGACACCGCCATTTTCAGCGGTGCCGCCAGCGCGAGCACCACGATCAGTTTCCCCGTGGCGAGCGCCACGCCATATCGCGTGCGCCTCACGATCCGCCGCGACGGCGTGCCTGATCTGGAGGAGGATATCGACGTGACCCGCGTGGCTCCGTCGTCACCGGTGGCTAACGCGTTGGTGGCTCATCCCGTCAGCACTTCCACCGTGCCGGGAGGCAGCGCCGCCTTCAGTGTCGCGATGACGGGGACGGGCCCCTTCGTGTATCAATGGCGTCTCAATGGCATCTCTTACTGGAACCCGAGCATATCGCCGACCTTCACCTTGAACAATGTGAGTGCCGGCCACCTCGGCGTTTATGACTGTGTCGTGTCCACGCCGACCGGCACCATCATTTCGAATCCAGCCACCTTGACCTTCAGCAGCAGCCTGGCGCGCATTCATGGCGGGCTGAAGCGGGAAGTCTGGAATGGCACCGCCGGCACCGCCGTCGCGAATCTCACCGGCGTCACCAACTTCCCGCTGTTTCCAAGTCTCACCGGCATTATGAACGCCGCGGAAGCTCCGCAAAACTATGGTGACAACTACGGGCAGAAACTCAGTGGCTGGATCAAGCCGCCCGTATCCGGGGATTACCGCTTCTTCCTTTCCGCGGATGGATCGGCCGAAGTTTGGTTGAGCACCGATGATGCGCCGTCTAACAAAGTTCTCGTCGTCGGGCAGCCGTTGACTTCGGGCTACCGCGCCTACAATGCCGCCTCGTCCGACATCGCCCTGACGGCGGGTCAGAAATACTATATTGAGATTCTGCACAAGGAAGGCACCGGCGGCGATCACGTCAGTGTGGCGTGGCAAATGCCCGGTGAACCGGCCCCCGTCACCGGCGCGGCCCCGATCGCGGGCGTTTATCTCGAATACGACCAACATCTGCCGTTGCTCACCCATCATTGGAAGCTGGATGAAAGTTCCGGCCTGTTCGCTGACGACGCTGTCGGCGCGGCTCCCGCGACACTTCATAACAATCCCGCCCGGGTTTCCGGCCAAAGCGGCGGCGCGCTCGGCTTCAATGGCGTGAATCAATACGCCAAGGCCCAGGTGGACGTTTCGGAAACCGTTTACGCCGTATCCTTGTGGTTCCGCACCACGCAGGCCGGCGGCGGGATCTATTGCGTGACTGACGAGAGCACCGGCCATGACCGCAATCTCTATCTGACGGGCGGGAATATTTACGCCCGGATCCATAATACCGAAATCATCAAATCCACCGGCCTGAACCTGGCCAATGGAGAATGGCATCACGTCCTGCACACCTTCGGCGGTGCGATCGGCGGGCAGAAACTCTATGTCGATGGCGCATTGGTCGCGTCCGGCAGCAGGGTGAAATCCGACTTCGCCACCCAGACGTCGATCCGTATTGGCTACTCGGCGATGTCGCCCGCCTACTTCAATGGTCAGATCGACGATGTGAGAATCTACAATGCGGGACTCGCTTCTTCCGATGCCGTGGCACTTTACAATTCCGGCATCAATGCCGCGCCGGAGGTTTCCGCCGGCACTTTCACCGTGGCGGAAAACAGCGCCGGCGGCACCAGTGTGGGCACGGTGGTCGCGACGGACCCCGACGCGGACCAGTCCCTGACCTATTCGATCATCGGTGGAAATGTGGGCAACCGCTTTGTCATCAACTCCACCACCGGAGTCATCACCGTCAATGGCGCGCTCGACCACGAAGGCATGCCTACCTTCCTGCTCAACGTGCGCGTGACCGACAACGGCACGCCCGCCGCATCCGGCGACACCGTGGTCACGGTCAATGTCACCAACGTCAACGAGGCGCCCGTCTTTGTTTCCAATCCGCTCCGCGGCCCGTCCACGCCAGCCGGTTCTCCTTGCACCGGCAGCATCATGGCGAACGACTCTGATTCCGGAGATTCATTTTCGATCGCGAAAATGAGCGGTCCCGCGTGGCTGACCATCGCTGAAGATGGAGCACTCGGCGGCACTCCTTCCACGGGGGATTACGGACTCAATACGTTCGTGGTTCGCGTGACGGATGCCTCGTCCGCTTGGTCGGAGGCGACTCTGGAAATTCTCGTCGTGAACCTGGCGACTCACCCGCTGTGGATCAATCCCGTCGGCGGATCATGGCCGGTGGGGGGGAACTGGATGTCCGGCACGATCGCGGGCGGGGCTTCCATCACCGCGGATTTCTCCGCTCCTGACCTGACCGCCAATGCGACCGTCACTCTCGACGGCTCGCGCGTGATCGGCGGCCTGGTTTTCGGCGATACCGACAACCAGTTCGGCTGGTCTCTCAACGCCGGCGGCGGTGGCGCGTTGACGCTCGATGCCGCGGGTCCCCCCGTCATTGAGGTTTTCAATCAATCGGCCACCCTCGACCTGCCAGTCGCGGGAACCAAAGGATTGTCTAAAACGGGTGCCGGTCTGCTCGCTCTAACCGCCACCAATACCTATACCGGAACGACCGCCGTGAATGCCGGGACGTTGCGCGTCGGCAATGGCACGACCGTTGGCTCGATCTCCGGCACCAGTCCCGTGACCATCTCCGCCGGAGCCACCGCCATGTGGTCGCACAGCACGGGCAATCTGGCGCTTGCCAATGTGATCAGTGGCACCGGTCGGTGGATGCTTCAAGGCGTCAATTCCGGCAATGCGCTCCACCAGAGCTATTATGTCCCCACCGGCAATAACAGTGGTTTCAGCGGTGAGATCGTCATCAACCGCGCGATGCTCTACGGCGTCACCAATGCCAACCGGCTCGGCAGCGCGACCATCCGCGTACAGGAAAAAGGCACGCTCGGCATCAACGGCGGGACCACCATTGCCAATACGATCAGGATCGAAAACGGCGCGGGCTGGCATCACAACCAAAACAATGCCAATGTGGTTTTGGGGGCGATCCGCATGGAAGGCACCAACACGTTCACCGGTAATCTTCAGCTCGATCACACTACCGGCGTCGCCTTCGGCGATGGCACCGCGTCGAACAGCACGCTGGGCTCGTATGGGGCCGCGAACAACACCTTCTCCGGGCTGATCTCGGGTCCCGGCGAGCTGTCCATGAGCCGCTACACCTCGTGGAACGGGGGGACCAATCAACCGGTGGATATCAATCTATCAGGAACTGTCTCGAACACCTTCACCGGCAAAACCATCGTCGACGGCCAGGGAGCCAAGGCAAGTCTGCGCCTGATGAAGACCGGCGGGGCGGTGGCGATTCCTGGCGGAAACACGGTGCAATTCGGCAGTGGAGCCAATGGCCAGGCGAACCTGCGCATGGGCGATACCTCCACTACGGGAGCCGCTCGCAACCAGTGGGATCATCAGTTCGGCACGGACAACGGCGGCGTGACCCTTGAGTTCGTCAACGCCTCGGGTCAATGGGGGCGTTTCGATCTGCAAGGCACCAATCAATCGATTGCCGGACTCGAAGCGGGAACGGAGGTGACCCAGGGCGGTGCCGTCGTTCAGAACCAAAATATCAACACTTTCGATCCCGGCCAGGATGCCACGCTTACGCTGATGGGTCCTGGCAGTTATATTTATAACGGCCATCTTCGCGACCAGGACAATGCCGGCACGGCGCGAAAGCTTCATCTCGTCAAATCGGGAGCGGGAACCCAGATGCTCGCCGGCACCGCGCTGACCTACACCGGCACGACCACCATCAACGGCGGCACCTTGCGGATTCGCGGCACGCTTGCCAACAGCGCCATCACCGTCAACTCCGGCGGCAGGCTTGATGGCACCGGCACGATCAACAGCCCTGTAGCTCTCAATAGTGGCGCGACCCTCGCCGCCGGTGATGATTTCCTCGGCACGCTCACCCTCGGGAACTCCGTATCCCTTCACGCTTCCAGCACCGTCGCATTGCGCATCACCAAATCCGGCACCGTTCCGGGCAATGATAAAATCGTCCTGTCCGGGGCTTCGGGCCTCGCGTGTCAGGGCGGTCTAACAATAAGCGTGTTTCCCGGTGGCGATCCTCTCGCCGCAGGGGACCGGTTCGTCCTGTTTGGCGCGGCAGGCGGCCTCTCCGGCAGCTTCACCTCGGTCAGCCTGCCGGAGCTTCCGCCAATGTTGCAATGGTTCACGGAGAATCTGTGCGTGGACGGCACTCTCGAAATCATTCCGGTGGATTTTGTGGATATCCCGGTCTTCTCGCCGGACGGCGGAGAATATTTCGGACCGCAGTCCGTCACGATTTCCTCTGCCGAGGAGGGGGCTGCGATCCGCTACACCACGGACGGCAGCGATCCGGTCACTTCCGAGACCGCGATCACCGGGCTGTCGCCCATCAGCGGAATCTCCATCCCTGCTCCGGCGAACATCACCATCAATGCTTATGCCTTCAAGGAGGGTGTGGTGGATAGTCCTGTGGTCAGCACCAACTTCAACACCGTGATGCCTGAGGGAGATGCCTGGATCAATCCTGCCGGTGGTTCATGGCCGGTCGCGGGCAACTGGATGTCCAACAACATCGCCGGCGGCCAGTCGAACGTCGCGAATTTCTCCATACTCAATCTAACCGCAAATGCCGTGGTTGCTCTCGACGGCGCGCGCACCATCGGCGGTCTGATTTTCAGCGACACCACGCCAAGCCACAACTGGACAATCAGCACCGGCAGCGGCGGACCGCTCACGCTCGATGTCGCCACCGGCAGTCCGAAGATCACGGTCAGCAACCAGGCCGCCACGATGAATGTCGTCATGGCCGGCAATGACGGACTCATCAAGGACGGAGCCGGCACCCTTTGCCTGGGTGCGGCCAATACGCTCACCGGTCCCTTTTCCATCCAAGGCGGGGTTGTCAGGCAAAACGTCAACAGCACTTTTGCCGCAGGCACCGTTTTGTCCGTTACCAATGCGGTTTTGGAAATCCGCTACGGTTCCTACAATATCAACTGGGTGGATGTGGCCGGCGTCACGCTGGGCGGTGGAGCCACCCTCCGCGCCGCGCCTCAATACCAGGCGGACAATGGCGACATCGGTTTCAAAGATAACATCACCGTCATCGGAACCAATACGGTTCATGCCACCGGCGGCGGCTATGGAAAACACAACTGGCTCGCGGGCGGCATGACAGGCGATTCCTCAGCCCATGTCAATCTGACCAACGGCTCCGGATACGGCGCGAACGGTTCCGGTCGCGCCATCATTCTGGATTCCGCTTATGGCAACTGGACCGGCTATCAAGGCACGCTCAAGGCGGTGAATGATGTCGCCATCAGAGGCACCGTGGATCTGCGGAATGCCAAAGTGATTGTCGCCGGAAGCATGGGTTTCCATGGAAACGGCGCGATCGGGGAGTTTGGCGAGCTGAGCGGTGCCGGCACTTTGAATGCCAATGGCAAAACGGGCGGCGAGTGGAGGATTGGCAATTTGGGAACCTCCTCCACTTACACCGGCGTTATCAACGGTGCCGGCAAGTTGACGAAACTCGGGGCCGGCACGCTGACCCTGGGCGGAAATAACACCTACACCGGAGCCACCAGCATCAGTGGCGGCATGCTGTGCGTTACGGGGTCGCTGGCTGCGACTGCCACCACCGTGCAAAGCGGCGGGGCGCTCGGCGGCACCGGCACTCTTGGCGGCGCCGTTACCGTGCAGAGTGGCGGCATTTTGGCCCCGGGCGTGAATGGCATCGGCACCCTCGCGCTCGGGTCCCAGCCGCTCGCTCTAGCAGGAATTGTCTCGATGGAAATCGGGGCCAATGACAGCGTGCTCTCAAACGATGAGGTCATCGGCGTTTCCACTCTCACCTGTGACGGCACCTTGCTCGTCACCAATGCGGGCGCCGACCCATTGGGAGCGGGCGATTCGTTCCGTCTCTTCGCCGCCAACACCATCACCGGAAGTTTCGGCACATTGGACCTGCCGGTTCTTCCGGAAGGACTCGCATGGGATACGACATTACTTTTGGTGGATGGCTCGATTTCGGTGAATACGCGGTCTTTGGCGGTGGATGATGTTGCCGTGGGTCAGGAAGACGCGGCCATTTTGATCAGCGTGCTCGCCAACGACATCGATGGGGATGGAGATGTGCTTTTCATCGAGTCTGTGACGCAGGGAGCCCATGGAGCCGTCGCCATTGAGGAAGACAAAATCCGTTATACTCCCGCGGCGAATTGGAGTGGTAATGATACGTTTACCTATACGATCACGGATCAACGCGGCAGCATTTCAACGGCCTCGGTGGCAATTGCCGTAGCTTCGGTCAATGACGCTCCCACGCTCAATGCGCTGGCCGACGCGAACGCTACGGATGAAACCCCATTCGTCCTCTCGATCGCGGGTGAGGCCGGCGACGTGGACGCGGGAGACTCCCTGACCTTTAGTAAACAAAGTGGTGCGGCGTGGTTGAACGTCGGAGAGAATGGCGTGCTTTCAGGCACGCCGGACGATGCTGACGTAGGCATTAACGTCTTCATCGTGCGCGTCACCGACTTGGAGGGAGCCTTCGCCGAGGCCACGCTCAACATCGTCGTCGCCGATGTGAATGACTCGCCGACATGGACCGGCGCGACGATCACCAAGCCGAATGCCAGCGAAAGCGTGGCATACGTCGGCAGTCTTGCTGGCGATGCCAGTGATGAGGATGCGGGCGATACACTGACCTTCATCAAGATGAGTGGTCCGGCGTGGCTGGGCGTTGACTCCGATGGCGTGCTTTCAGGCACGCCAACCGGTGCGGACGCGGGACTGAATATCATCACGGTCCGCGTCACCGATACTGCCGGAGCATTTGCTGAAGCCGCGATCCACATCGAGGTGCCGCACACCGATGGTGTCTGGACAAACCTTGCGGGAGGATCGTGGATCATCGGCGGCAACTGGCAGGACGGTGCGATTGCCAACGGAGGCGGCAAGGTCGCCAACTTCGGCACGCTCAACCTGACGGCACATGCCTCCGTCACACTCAATGGCGCTCGCACGCTCGGGCACCTGACATTCGGCGACACCACGCCAAGCCACAACTGGACAATCAGCACCGGCAGCGGCGGACCGCTCACGCTCGATGTCGCCACCGGCAGTCCGAAGATCACGGTCAGCAACCAGGCCGCCACGATGAATGTCGTCATGGCCGGCAATGACGGACTCATCAAGGACGGAGCCGGCACCCTTTGCCTGGGTGCGGCCAATACGCTCACCGGTCCCTTTTCCATCCAAGGCGGGGTTGTCAGGCAAAACGTCAACAGCACTTTTGCCGCAGGCACCGTTTTGTCCGTTACCAATGCGGTTTTGGAAATCCGCTACGGTTCCTACAATATCAACTGGGTGGATGTGGCCGGCGTCACGCTGGGCGGTGGAGCCACCCTCCGCGCCGCGCCTCAATACCAGGCGGACAATGGCGACATCGGTTTCAAAGATAACATTACCGTCATCGGAACCAATACGATTCATGCCACCGGCGGCGGCTATGGAAAACACAACTGGCTCTCGGGCGGCATGACAGGCGACTCCACAGCCCATGTCAATCTGACCAACGGCTCCGGCTACGGCGCGTATGCCGCCGGTCGCGCCATCATTCTGGATTCCGCTTATGGCAACTGGACCGGCTATCATGGCACGCTCAAGGCGGTGAATGATGTCACTATCAGAGGCGCAGTGGATCTGCGGAATGCCAAAGTGGTCGTCGCCGGAAGCATGGGTTTTCATGGCAACGGCGCGATCGGGGAGTTTGGCGAACTGAGCGGTGCCGGCACTTTGAATGCCAATGGCAAAACGGGCGGCGAGTGGAAGATTGGCAATTTGGGAACCTCCTCCACTTACACCGGCGTCATCAGCGGTGCTGGCAAATTGACGAAACTCGGGGCCGGCACGCTGACCCTGAGCGGAAATAACACCTATACCGGAGCCAGTGTCATCAGTGACGGCACGTTGTTGATCAATGGCAGCCTCGCCAATACCGAGACCACCGTCGCCGCGGCCGCAACCCTCGGCGGCGCCGGTACCCTTGGCGGCCCGGTGACGAACAACGGCACGCTCGCTCCGGGCAATAACACCGTCGGCAACCTGACGGTCAACAATGCCGTCACCATTGCCCCCGGTTCCGGTATCGACTGGCAGATTGCCGACTGGACCGGATCGGCGGGCACTGGCTGGGACAAACTAACCGTCAACTCGCTCGCTCTAACGGCTACTTCCGGCGATCCGGTGGTGCTGCGTCTCAGCCAGAGCGCGCCGGCCAATTTCACGGAAACCTCGCAGACCTTCACGCTGGTTCAAACCACCAGCGGCATCACCGGCTTTGCCGCGAATAAATTCGTCATCGATGCCTCCGCGCTAATCACTCCGCAGGGCGTGTGGTCGGTCCAGCAATCCGGAAACAACCTAGTGCTGGTTTATACCCGCCATAACGTCGCGCCGGTGTTTGTCAGCGATCCGATTTTCGCGGCTGACGGCACGATCGGGTCTGCCTACACCGGCACCCTGGCCGGCCAGGCAAGCGATGCCGATGCGGGTGACTCCATCACCTACTCGAAAGTCTCCGGCCCGGTCTGGTTGAGCGTGGACGCCAATGGAACCTTGATCGGCACGCCTCCGTCGGGCGGCGGCGGGCTCAACACCTTTGTGGTCCGCGCCACCGATGACGCGTCTGCCACCGCTGATGCGGAACTGCGCGTCAACGTGCTCGGTCTGGTCTTGCCGTGGACGAACGGTGACATCGGCAGCGGCATGTCCGCCGGTTCCGCCAGCGAAAGCGCGGGCACCTTCACCCAGGCCGGCTCCGGCGCGCTCGGCGGCACCGGTGACAAACTGCAGTATGTCTATCAGGCGTTGAGTGGCGACGGCGAGATCATCGCCCGGATCAGCTCGCTGCATGACACCGGCAGCGAGGCGCGAATCGGCGTGATGATCCGCGAGTCGCTGGCGGAGAATTCCCGCCAGGCCTTCATGGGCTTGACCGGCAGCGGCACGTTCTGCTCGGTGCTCCGCGCCACCACCGGTGGCGCCAACGCCACCACTACCGGAAGCAATGGCGCCGTGCCCAATGCCTGGGTCCGGCTGGTGCGCAGCGGCGACACGGTGACCGCGTATGAGTCCGGCAATGGCACCTCGTGGACTTCTGTCGGCAGCGCGACGGTGACCATGGCGGCGAACTGCTACATTGGGCTGGCGGTTTCCAGCGGCAGTGATACCACTCTCAACACCTCGCGGTTCAGCAACATCAGCGTCACGCCATGATCGCCCATCCATTTCCTTATGTTTGCGTGTCAGCCGTCTTGTTGTTTGTTAGCTGTGACAAACAGCAGGGTGTCGGGCGTCCCGGGAAAGACGCGGAGCCTGTAAAATCCAAAGTCACCCGCAGCGCCCGCCCGCCGGGCGAAGAGCCCGCGGTGGTTGCCGCGGATCCTCGTGTCGCGCTGAAGAGTGCTTTGGAAATCCAAGCCGCCACCCTTCGCGACAACGCGCTGGCCGAAGTGGCGTGGAACTCCCTCGAACTCGACCCCGAGGTAGCCCGCGAGGCATTTGACGCCTTGTCCGCCGAAAGCGCCGAGAAAACGCGCTTGCTCCAGCATTTCGCCATGCGGCATGCGGAGTTGAATCCGGAAGAGGCGCTGGCATGGGCGGAATCCCTCGGTTCCGAAAAGGAAATCTCGGATGCCAAGGGCCGGATCGCGCTCGTTCTTGCGGAATCCGATCCCGAGCGCGCGGCCGGAATTCTATCGGAATCCGGGGTCGCCGGGCGTGAGTTCGATGTCTCCGCCGTGCAGGTCCTCCAGCGTTGGGCGGCGAAGTCCCCGCCGGAAGCCGCCGCCTGGGTGGTCATGTTTCCCGCCGGGCAGTCCCGCGAGGCGGGAATCAAGACGGTCGTTTCCGCATGGGCGAAATCCGACACCCGCGCCGCGTTCACCTGGCTGGCCGCGCTTCAGGACGAGACGATCCGGGATGAGTCCACCCTCGCCATGGCGGAGATTCTTCTTCAACAGCCGGAGGAGGTCGGAACCTCATGGCTGCAACACGCCGACTCGAAGACCCGGACTGAAATCGAGCGGCAGAGGGAAAAGCTCAGGGAAAAAGCCGGGGATGATGCTCCGTCTGTTGCAAAATAAATGCCGCCGCCATGACCGGCGGAGAGACGCTCTCCAGTGACAGGGACTGGCCCGAATGGCGGTTTATTTGCGTATTTTTCTGAATCGTCCATCTTTCCTCATGTCACGAGTCATGAAGGAATAAATAGCTCTTTCCCTTCATTTCTCAATTTTGTGCTTTTTCCCTCCATGAAGGTAAAAATGCATTTTCCCCTTCATTTCTTGATTTTTGGATTTTTCCCTTCATGCTCCCGGCATGGATGAAGACATCACGGATTTGAGCAATCCGATTTGGCGCAACCCGGATTTTCCAGCGTTCTACCGCAACGCAGAGGCATTATCGCCGCTTGAAAGCTCGATAAGACGTGAGGCCCGAAAGCTGCCGAAAACCGCCAATTCCGGGGACGTGATGGTTTCCGAATTGTTGTCGAACTCGGCCATTGAGGGGGTGATTTTGAGCCAGGAGAAATTGAAAAGCAGCCTGCTCGGTAATTTCGCCGGTCATGCGGACAAGAGAGAGAAGAACGCCGTCGCGGCTATGAAGCTGGCCATTGAAAATTTCAAGCGGCCGCTCACCCATGAAATCATTCAGCAAATCAACGGCCTGTTTAACGAGTCGCCGGATAATGCAGGGAAGTATGTTGGCGGCGTCATTCTCGTGAAGCCTGGTCGATTTGGCGAACGGATGATTATGGATCGAGGGGTTGAATCGGACAAGGTAGATGCCGCGATGGATGCCTTTGTTAAGGCCTTCAACTCGCAGGCAAAAAGCACGCCGTTGTTCAACGCGATTGCCGGTCACGTCCATTTCGAGAAAATTCACCCGTTTTCCGATGGTAACGGCCGCACCGGCCGCGTGCTTATGAATATGGCGCTCATGAGGGATTGCGGGCTTGAGCATCCACTTGCCTTATCGAGAGCGATTCAGAAGGAAACAACAGCATACTACGACTGCCTTGGACGTTCATCGTTGGACCTCACCCAAACAGTCAAAGACCTTGCGCCGATGATGGTCCTTGCCTTCAAGGAAACCGCCCGCTTGTCCGAGCTTACCGAGTATCGGAAGCAATCGCATGCGGTCGAGGTGAACCCTCGGCAACGCAAGGTCATTGATCGGCTTATAGCGGCGGAACTTGAAAGCGGATACGTTGGCAAGTTCACCTCGCCAAAATATGAGGCAATCGCCAAGACCAGCGAAAGCACCGCGCTTCGTGATTTGGGCGAGTTGGTTAAATCCGGGTTGCTTGTGAAGAAAGGGGCAAGCAAAGGCACTCATTATGTGTTGCCACTAGGCAAGAACTCCGAGAAAGAGTTGGGGCGATGAGTCTGCTATTCCGAATCGGGTTTTTGCGCTCTTTTTTCGCCTTTTTGCGGCTAAGAAAATTTAGATGTGTCGGCGCTTCGATGGTTCCATTTCCCGATTGAAACCGGCGGCGATGGGTGTCAGGGTGGCGTTTGGTTCAACTCATCACCCACATGTCAAAAATTCTCTCGTTCGTTGTCGCCTGCACTTTGGTCTCGCAAGCCATGGCCCAGACTCCCGCCCCAACGGCGGAGTCGCTTTATCTGCAAGGACTCGTCGCCGAAAAAAACTTCGATCCCGTGACGGCGGGGAATCACTACCGGAGTGCGTTGAAGATCGATCCGAACCACGCGAAGGCCCGTTACAGCCTCGGGCAGTTGAAGCTGAACTCGGCCGTGCTGGAGGCCAAGGGGCGCGAGGCGAAATTCGGAGCGGTGGTGATTCCTGTTTTCCAACTCGATCAAGCCACGCTCCAGGAGGCGCTGGAGGCGCTTGCCATCAAGGTCGAGAAGGAATCCAAGGGCGAAGTGGTCCCGAATATCGTCATCGAGGATCCCAAGGGAGTCATTTCCACCCAGAAAATTTCGCTCAATCTCAAGTCGATTCCGGCGAGGGGAGTCTTGAAATATCTGCTGGATCAGGTGGGTGCCAAGGCCCGCTATGACGAGCACGCGGTGGTCGTCGTGGCGAAGTGAATCGAGACGGTTTGGAAAACAAGGGGCGATATCCGATCGCCCCGCCCATGGGGGGCAATGGAAAGCGCCTTGCTCGGCTCATTGGCTTTCCATGGACACGGCGGACGGATTCCGCCGCTCCTTGGCGCTGCCACGGTGGCGGTGCCGCGTCAAGGAGGGGCGATATCCGATCGCCCGCCCATGGAAGGTCAAAGGAAAGCGCGTGGCTTATCTCATTGGCATTTCATGGGCAGGTTGGCCGAGGGTCGATCCTCCAGATCAGCGGCTGAGGCGCCAGGCGTCCATGAGGGTGCGGTATTTGGCCAGTGTGTTCGGCACTTCCCAGGCGGGCACTTGCTTGCCTTGGAGGTAGCCGAGGAAAAGCTCGGTCACTTGGCCGAAGTGGGCCTCGTGGCCGACTTTGAATTCGGCGGGGATGACGAGTTCGAACCGTCCGCCGAGGTCTTTCACGGCAAGTCCCGGCCACTGGACCGCGAGTTTGTTGATCGCGGCGGTGAGCGCGGCGCGCCATGCGTCGTCAGGGGTTTCTTTCGGTTCGATGTAGAGGATCGGTTTGTAGCCCTGCTCCGCGCCCTGGCGGATGTGGAGGGAGGCCTTGCTGCCGCGCAGCAGTGAGTCGTGGGTGTCTCCGGCACCGGCGGGTGCCTCGAAGGCCCATTTTACCGAGACCTTGGCGTGGACGCCGCGCAGGGTGTAGGTGAACTCGCCGTTGGCGGGGGTCTGCAACACGTTCTGACCGTCCACCAGTGGTTTCAAATAGTCCGGCCAGGCTTCGAGCTTGGTGGTTTTTTTGAATTGTTCCAGGGTGATTGGCGTGTTCCAGCTCCGCGCGGACAGGATTTTCACATCGGCGGGTGCGATCACTTGATCCGGGAAGCATTCCCACTGGACGAGATCGACCAGGTGGGTGTTCACGTCCACGATGGCCTCGCCTTGTTGCTTGGGATCGAAAAACCACGGCGGACGTTGCAGGGGCGCGCCATTCACCAGTTTGGAGAAATGGTGGACGCTTTCCTTGGTCACCGCCGGGTTTTCGGGCGTGCCCTTTTCGAGCTCGCCGAATACCTCCGGGAACCGCGAGAGTTCCTTTTGCAGGAGGGTGGTGATTTCGTGGCGCTCGGTCATGATGTCCAGCAGCATCAGCTTCTTTTCGGCCGCCACTTGGTAGGCTTCCTCCAGCAGCTTGAAATCATCGGGGGTGATCGCCATCGGCTTGTCCGCGAGCACGTTGAGGCCGGCCTTGACGCATTCCAGGATGTAGCGGGATTTTTTGGCGTTGTTGCCGGAAATCACCACCAGGTTGCCGGGGCGGTCGCGCAGCATTTCCGCCAGGAAGTCCGGGCCGGCATGCACTTTTTCCCGCCACTGAGTGGGCTTCTCGGGGCGTGTGTTGAAGCCCTCGATCAGGGCCAGATGGCGGTCGAGGTCCGGGCCGGAAGGGGCATAGACATGCACCTCCGGATCGATTCCCGCGACCATGGTTTTCTGGACCAGGGCGGCGTGGAAGTGACCGGGATCGAGGGTGATCAGTTTGATCGGCGCGGCATGCGCCACGGCGGCGGCGAGACCGGCGCAGATCAGGCCGAGGGTTTTGATGCTCATCATGACGGGAAAAAGTGGGTCAGGCGGATGGATGGGATTTCGTTATTTTTTCATGTTGGTGATGCCGTAGGGAGCGCGATCCGCGCGGGTGCGCAGGGCGTTCGCGGCATCGTCGCCGATGAATTCTTCCTTTGCCGGATCCCAGGTCAGCTTGCGGCCGAGTTTCATGGCGATCCAGCCGGTGATGCAGGCGCTCGTCGAGCGGTGGCCGATTTCCGCGGTGGTGACGGCGGGCTTGCGGGTCTGGATCGCGGTGATCCAGTCGAGGTGGTGGTCGCCTTTCGGGCTTGCGTGCAGGCGGACGTCGTTGGCGCCGAGCGGGGTCTTGAGGATGTCCGGGTTACTGGCGACCAGAGACTTGGCGGCCTTGCCCGTGGGGATGGGATCGGAGGCGGTGACTCTTTCTCCGCCGCGGGTGACGAAGATCCAGCCGTCGCTCCCCTCGAAGCGGACTCCATTCGTGGTCTTGTGGTCGATGATGATGGTGACGCCGTTGGCGTATTTGGCTTCGATGTGATAGGGGCCGTGAACGTTCCAGAGGCCGGAGGTGGGGAACTCCGCCTTGCCTTCGATCGAAATCGGGCCGGTCAGTTCGGTGTCCATGCCCCAGTGGGCGATGTCCACGTGGTGGGAGCCCCAGCCGGTGATCATGCCGAGACAGTAGTCCTCAATCCGCAGCCAGCCGGGACGCGGGCCCTTCGGGTCTGCGGGGTGGCAGCGGTCCGCGGTGTAGGGGGCCAGCGGCGCGGGGCCGAGCCACATGTCGTAGTTGAGGGTGGGGGGCACCGGGATTTCCGTGGTGCTGCCGCCGGAAGGATCGGAGGGCAGTCCGATTCGAATCGTGTGGAGTTTGCCGATGCGGCCGCTGCGGACCATTTCGCAGGCGATGCGGAATTGGGCGCCTGAGCGCTGCTGGCTGCCAAGCTGGAAAATCCGATTGTTCGCGGTCACCGCGTCACTGACGGCGCGGCCTTCCGTGATGGTCATGGCCAGTGGTTTTTGGACGTAGATGTCCTTGCCTGCCCGGGCGGCGGCGATCACCGGCTCGGCGTGCCAGTGGTCGGGGGTGCTGATGGAAACGGCGTCGATGTCCGGGTGTTGCAGGGCGGCGCGGTAGTCGCCGTAGGTGCCCACGTTCATGCCCTTGTAGTGATTTTCGACGAATCTCTTGGCTTTATCGACCCGTGACGAATCCACATCGCAGACGGCGACGAGGCGCGCGGCGCTCTGGCGCATGACGCCGGGCATGTCCATCTGCCAGGCGATGCGGCCGCAGCCGATTTGCAGGACGTTGATCTTTTTGCTCGGGGCGTCCGCGCCGAGCACGCGGGCGGGAATGATGGTCGGGAAGCCAATGGCGGCACCGGCGAGACCGGAAACGCGGAGGAAATTGCGGCGTGAGGAAGTATCGGATGGGTTCATGATTGGATTGGGATATGGGTATTTACACTAGAGATTGAAAAACAGAAGGGTTCGGACGGGATCAGTCCGCCATTTTGAGAGACCAGAGGATGCCGCCTTGGAGGTGCTTGCGGAAGATGGGATCCGCGTAGGCTTCCTTGTCGTGGCCGAGAGCGGTGAAGAAGCTGCGGCCCTTGCCGATTTCCTGGCACCATGCGAGCGGGAAGCGGTCGCCCTCGAACTTCATTTTCCATTGGTTGCGGGGAGGATTCGGGATGCTCTTGGCATCCATTTCCAACAGCACGTGCAGGCCGGGAACGAGGTCGCAGAGGTATCCTTCATCTTTCCATGTCCACTCGGCGGGGATTCCGGCGGTGGCGGGGTGTTTGGGGTCCTTGACCACCACGGTGAATTTCTGGTTGGGCGTGTGCCAGACGAAAAGCCCGCCGAGGACGCGCTTGAATTCCGGATTTTTGCGTTCCGAGCCGCAGGCGGAGTGGATGCCGACGAAGCCGCCGCCGTTTTCCACGAAGTTCGTGAAGACTTTGCTTTGTTCGGGATTCGTGAAGGCTTCGTGGTTGGAGTTCGCGAAGATGATGGCTCCGTAGTTTTTCAGGTTTTCGACGTTGAAAACGGTCGGATCCTCGGAGGTGTCGCAGCCGATGCCTTTTTCCGCGCAGATTTCCTTGAGGGCCGCCACGCAGAACGGGATGTTCTCATGGACGTAGCACTTGCCCTTGGGGTTGTGATTGCGGGTGTAAACGAGAACTTTGGTGGTCTCTGCGGCGGTCTCTGCGGCGGCGGAGATTCCGGTAAGGCCAGCGAGGCCGGTAAGGAGGAGAAGGCCGATGCGGCGCACGCGGGTGGTGTTCATGATGTTCATAAGTTGCGAAGGATTAGGATTACGGAGGTTAGGATTACGGAGTTTAGCAGGTGGTTTTTTCAGGGAAATGTATTTTCCCATCAGCGATTCGCGAAGCACGAGAGGATGGCTTGGTGAACGTCTTCCGCGGTGGCTGCCGGCTGGGAGGAGCCAAGCAATACCGGTTTTTCGTCTTCCTCCACATCATCCCGTCCGTGCGAGCCTCTGACCAGCGTTGCATCCAACGGGATCACGTCAAGCAATGTCCGCAGGCCGAGCTTTTTTTTCAGCAGGAATTTCGCGATCCGCAGCTTGGGAAATGCGAGCGCGGGATCGATGAAGAGCTCGCACGGGTCGTAGCCCGGCTTGCGGTGGATGTCGATGGTCCGCGCGTAATCCGGCGCGACGGCGTCGTTTTCCCAGAAGTAGTAGGTGAACCAGGCGTCCGGTTGGGAAATGGCGATGAAATCTCCCGCCCGTTTGGTGGCCGCGCCGGGTTCCCAGGTTTCCGCGGCGGTCCGCACTTCGTCCACGCCGGGCGTGTTTTCCAGCAGGCTCCGGACTTCTTCACGGATTGAAGGATCGTTCACGTAAACGTGCGCCACCTGGTGATCGGCGATGGCGAATGCGCGGGACGCTCCGCAATCGAGCGTTTCCCGACCGAGTTCGTCCTTGAGCTGGAGCCAGCCTTTTTCGCGGAACAGGCGGTTGAGGTGGATGGGGCGCGTGACCGGAGAGATTCCATATTCGGAGAGGACGAGGACGCGGACGCCGCGGGATTCGTAGAAATCGATGAGATCGGTGGCGACGCGGTCGATTTTGTGGAGTTCTTCGGGGATGTTCGGCGCGAGCGGCCCGTCTTTTTGCAACGGGTAGTCGAGATGCGGCAGATAAACGAGGCTGAGTGTGGGCGAGTGTTTTTTTTCCACCCATTTCGCGGAGGCGGCGATCCATTCCGACGAGGTGATGCCGGCGGCCGGTCCCCAGAAGGCGGGGAAGGGGAACGGGCCGAGGTCGTTTTTCAACTCCTCGCGCATGGACATCGGCTGCGTGTGAATGTCGAAAACCTTGCGTCCGTCTGCCGGATAGAGCGGCCGCGGGGTGATTGAGAAATCCGCGGTGGAGTGCATGTTATACCACCAGAACAGCTTCGCGCAGGTGAAGCCGGGGATTTCGCGGCGCAGCTTGTCCCACAGTTTTTCGCCATGCACGAGGTGGTTGCTCTGTTTCCAGAAGCGCACCTCGGCGTTTTCCCGGTCATACCAGCCGTTCGCGACGATCCCGTGTCCGGAGGGCGAAGTGCCGGTGACGATCGACGACTGCGCCGTGCAGGTGACGGCAGGGAACGCGGGTTGGTAGGTTTGCAGGCCGTTTTTTTCCGCGAATTCCGCAAGGCCGGGCATGCCGGGCAGCAGCGACTTGGAAAGTCCGACGAGGTTGATGACGGCGAGGCGCATGGGAGGATCATTTCAGGCGAGGGACTCCAAGGGAAGCACACGGATGGATTCGCCCAGCGGGTAGGCTTTGCGGCCGGGATAGATCACGAGTAACTCGTCCAGTTTCAAATCTTCCATTGCGATCTTCATCGAGGCCGTGAGCTTCGGAGCGTCCTGGCGCTTGCATTCGACGCCGATTCTTTTGCCGTCCTTGAATAACAGAAGGTCGAGTTCGGCACCGTTGTGGGTCGCCCAGAAGTATTCCTGATCCGGTTGATAGTGTCGGAGAACTTCCTCGATTGCATAACCTTCCCAGGATGCGCCGATTTTCGGATTGGTGAGTAAATCACTTTCCGATTTGATGCGGGTGAGCGTGTGAAACAGTCCGGAATCACGGAAGTAGATCTTGGGGGCTTTGACCTGGCGCTTGCCGAGATTTTCATGCCACGGCTGGAGCTGGCGAACCATGAACGTGTGCGTGAGAAGGTCCACGTAGCGCCGGGCTATCTTGGCGGAAACGCCCATGGCGCTGGCGATTTCCGATGCGTTCCAAGTTTGTCCATGGTAGTGCGCGAGGATCGTCCAAAACCGCATCATCGCGACCGGGGAAATTCCCATTCCCGATGCCGGGAGGTCACGTTCCAGAAAAATGCTGACAAACCGGCTGCGCCAAACGGCGCTGTCCTCGTCGTTCTCCGCGAGAAATGACAGGGGGAATCCGCCGCGCAGCCAATGCCGCGACATCGCCGCGGCACCGACTTCGGATAAGTTGAATCCACCCAACTCCAAGGTTTCGATCCGGCCAGCCAGGGACTCTGATGATTGGCGAAGCAACTCGGGGGTCGCGCTGCCGAGCACGAGAAACTTCGCCGGATTCGGCTGGCGATCAGCCAACACCCGCAACAATGGAAACAATTCAGGCTTTCGCTGGATTTCATCGATGACGACCAAGCCCGTTAGGTTCTCCAATGCCAGCTTTGGTTGATCCAGCCGTGTCAGACTTTCCGGATCTTCGAGATCGAAATAGTTGACCGAATCCGAGGGGACGAATTCCCGCGCCAGAGTCGTTTTCCCACACTGCCGGGGGCCTAGCAAGGCCGTCACCCGGCTCCGTCGCAAGGCGGTCTCAATCTGGTTTTTTACCTCGCTCCGGTGAATCACATGGCGATTTTACCATGAAAATCGGACTCATGAAGTAAAATTTTCATGGTAAAATGCCCTTCGCTCCCCGATCACCCGCGCGGACTAGGGCGAGTCATCGAGCTTTTTCTCAAGCGCATTCAGTTGCCTAGCCAACGACTGGCGGGCTCGGGAGTAAGGTTGCCGCCCCTCAATAAGGGGGCGGACATTTCTATCCGCCCGGACGATGGGAAAAGAAAGAGATGGGCTTCGCGCTCCGGTTTTCGCGACGCATCGGCGAGTGGACAGGAATGTCCACTCCCCCTATTTTGGGCGTCACTCTTGTTTATCAGCGGCGGAATGGTCATGGGGCGCTGCCGAGGATCAGGTGATCGCGGGGATGAATCGACGGCGTCTTGTTAATCGTGGTCTTTGGCCTCCGTCGTTGGGTGGTATTTGTTTTTCAAACGGGCCGTCTCTTGCATGAGGGAGGCAGGGTTTGCGCTCCTATCCCATTTATAGTTCCGTATTGTTTTGCGATACTCGGCTTTCTCCTCATCGGGAAGTCCGGCGGTGATGTTTTCAAGCACGACGGAAATGTATCCACGATTGTAAAAGTCCGAAGTGTTCGATGCCGCGACGAAATAGAGGATGACCGCGCCGAACATCACGGCACTGGAAATCAACCGGGCGCGCAAGCCCAGCCTCCGCTGGGCATGGACCCAGAAGTAGGCCAATCCGGCGAACGCGATCAGGACCAACATTGTGAGGGGGGCGGTGACTGCGCTTAAGATTGCTGCCGCGCCGCTTGCAGCGTGTTTTTCATCAGCATGGCGATGGTCATCGGGCCGACGCCGCCGGGGACGGGGGTGATGGCGGAGCAGAGCGGGGCGACTTCCTGATAGGCGACGTCGCCGGTGAGGCGGTAGCCGGATTTTTTCGAGGTGTCTTCCACGCGGTTGATGCCCACGTCGATGACGACGGCACCGGGTTTCACCCAGTCGGCCCTGACCATTTCCGGGCGGCCGACGGCGGCGATGA
>CAYXZE010000006.1:11538-24083 GCA_964469395.1 uncultured Luteolibacter sp. | reverse complement strand
TCACTCAAAAGGTGAGTTCCCCATACCCCATCATCTTCTCTTTTTCCGTGTATTTCGTGTATTCCGTGGTTAGCCATCTTCCCTTCTTTATTCCGGCTTGCCGCTGAGAGTCACTTTGGCCGTGGCCAGAACGCCTCCCGCCACCCGCACCTCGCCCTCGATCTGAACCAGCCCGCCAAGCCTGCCTTCCACCTTGGCCCGGATCTCCAACACGTCTCCGGGCACGGCAGCACCGAGGATTTTCGCCGCCCGCACGCCTGTCAGCCGCAGGTCGGACATCGCCGCATGATCGGGATCCGTCTGCACGACCACCCCGCCGAGTTGGGCGATGGCTTCGATGAGAATGACCCCCGGCATCATCGGATTTCCCGGAAAATGGCCTTCCAGAAATGCCTCGTCGCCACGCACCCGATAGATCGCCGACGCCTCGCGACCGGGAACGAACGATGTCAGCCCGTCCAAAAACCGGAAGGACGGTCCGTGAGGCAAGGCTTCGAGGGCGGCGTGAAATTCAGAACTCATGCGTGGAGCGCATCACACGACGCCCCCTTCGCTGTGACAAGTCCCATTGCCTGCAAGCAAGCTCTCAACGCAGTGATGACAAAGGCAGGAACAATCTCAATGAATCGTCCCCGATGCGCGCGAATCCATATTTTTCCGCAGATAGCGGTCCAAAGATTCCTTTCCGCAGTGAAAGCCCTTCCGGTCATGGCGATCCGACAGCAATTCAAGATCGTATGCGGACATGAGCGGCCAGATCTTGAGCGGCCTTTTTCACACCGCCCTGCCGGGAAAAATCAGTTCGACCGCCGGAGCCATCTTTCCTAGCCTCCGCGCCAGTGCCCTCCAGCGACCCGAGCGCCGTCAACCTCCATTCCCGGGAAGCAGTATCGCTCCGGTGGTGGCTGCGCGCACCTTGGGATTACGCGATGATGGCGCTGGGGCTGCTTTACTGGGGCGTTTTCGGCGGCTTGCTCACGTTGATCGGCGGCCCGTTGCATTTGCTCCTGCCGAGGCGGACGGGGGAACGGCTGGGGCGCTTTTTCCTGCATCACCTGTTCCGGAAATTCGTCGTTTTCCTGCGCGCGGCGGACTTGGTGCGGGCGGATCTGACGGCTCTCGATGCCTTGGGAAATCTCAACTCCCCTTTCATCGCCGCGCCCAACCACACCTCGCTGTGGGATGCGGTTTTCATCATTGCCCGACTGCCATCCGCGGTGTGCGTCATGAAAAAACCGATCCTCCTCAACCCACTGCTCGGCGGTGGCGCGCGGCTCGCCGGCTACATCGCCAATGACGGGATGACCCGCATGATCCGGGACGCGTCCGATTCCCTGGCGGGAGGCGGCCAACTCCTGCTGTTTCCCGAAGGCACCCGCACCAAGCCCGACGCCCGCTGGATCAATCCGCTCAAAGGCGGCTGCGCGATCATCGCCACCCGCACACAAGTGCCGGTTCGCCCGATTTTCATCCGCAGCAATACCCGCTTCCTGCAAAAAGGCTGGCCGCTGTGGCGGAGGCCGGTCTTCCCCATCACCCTGCGGATTGATCTCGGCGAGCCTTTGTATCCGCAGCCTGACGAAACTTCGCAGGCATTCACCGCCCGCCTGGCCGCAGTGTATGAGCAGGAGCTCGCGAAACCGGATCCACTCCGGCGGCAAATCACCCGGTGATGGCTTGCTCCATTCGATTCCGCCCTTTAAAGCATTTCCCACATGGCCGATGTGCGACCGCTTATCCTGATTCCAAGCTACAACTCGGGACCGATTCTTCTGGAAACGGTCACCTCCGCACTGAAGCCCGGCATCCCGGTGTGGGTGGTTTTTGACGGCTCTACCGACGGCTCCCCCGAATTGATCCGCTCCCTCGAAGCCGCCAACGCCACGCGGCTTCGGGTCATTTCCCTGAATGAAAATTCCGGCAAGGGCGCGGCAGTGATGCACGGCTTGCGGGAGGCGGTCCAGGCCGGCTTCACCCATGTCCTGACCATGGATGCGGACGGTCAGCACCCGGCGGATAAGGCCGGGGAATTTTTCGCCTTGTCCGCCACCCATCCGCAGGCCGCCGTGTTCGGAAAACCGATTTTCGACGCCAGCGCCCCCGCCCTGCGCGTCAACGGCCGGAAAATTTCGAATTTCTGGGCAAATCTGGAAACGCTCGGCTGGGGCGTGGATGACTCGCTCTTCGGCATGCGGCTCTATCCGGCGCACGATTTGCTCGAAGTCCTGGAGTCCACCGCCTACGCCCGGCGGTTCGACTTCGATCCGGAAGTGGCCGTCCGCCTCGCCTGGCGCGGCGTGCCGATCATCAACCTGCCGACGCCCGTGCGCTACCCGAGCAAAGAGGAGGGCGGCATTTCGCAATTCCGCTACCTGCGGGACAACACGCTGCTCACCTGGATGCACTTCCGCTTGTTTTTGGGATTTCTCGCCCGTCTTCCACGGCTCGCCGCCCGCGGCACCAACCCGCTCGACCACCTCAGCCCGCCCCATCCATGAGCGATTCCACCGGGAAAAACATCGCCGCGTTGTTTCCCAAACGCTGGGACCGCCACTACGTCGCCGCCAAGCTGCGGACCGATCCGCTTTACACCGCGCTTGCGGAAAATCTGCGGGGTTCGGACCTGCCGCTGCTGGATCTCGGCTGCGGGCTCGGCCTGCTGGCTTTTTTCCTCCGGGACGCAGGGATCGACGTGCCGATCCACGGCCTCGACTACGACTCCCGAAAAATCGACGCCGCGCTGCACGCCGCCACCTCGTCGGGCCGCCGGAACCTCGCTTTTTCCCACCACGACGCGCGCCGCGGTCTGCCCGAGCACCATGGAAATGTGAGCATTCTCGACATCCTCCAGTTCTTCTCCCCCGCCGAGCAGGAAACCCTGCTCAAGCTCGCGGCCTCACGCGTCGCGCCCGGCGGCAAGCTCATCATCCGGTCCGGCCTGCGCGACACCTCGTGGCGCTTCAAAGTCACCGTCCTCGGCGATCTGCTGGCCAAGGCGACTTTCTGGATGAAAGCCGCGCCCACCCATTATCCCACGGCGGAGGACTTTCACAGAATCCTCTCGCCGTTCGGAAACGTCGGGATTTCACCGCTATGGGGCGGCACCCCGTTCAACAACCACTTGGTTGTAATGGCTCGTTGAGAGTCTCGAACATTTTCCGGGCGACCTGCCACCTCGTCCGTCCGGCGATCGCCTTGAGCTCATTTTCATGAAAGCGGATTTTGATGGATAGAAGTTCGCGGGCAATCTGGCTCTCCGCGCAATCATCGCGTTCAGGCTCGTGCAAATGCCCCGTCGGATAGCCCAGAAGAATGGACCGGGAGTCGTAATCCTTCCAGATCAAGGTCGGATGATCGCCATCGCCCGCGTATTTCTTCTGGAAATATTGTTCGATGCGAGCCTGTTGGAACGCATCAAGGTTTCTGGAGTTGAGGCAAATTCTCATGACTGACTGGGCAAAAGGAAAGAAACAGTCCTCCTGAAAAGCAAATCGGGTGGCTTGACAGGAGGACTGCACCAACATGAATGAACGATCCGTAATTCGCATCCGCCGTGCCAGAATTCTTACGATTCACTCAATCCGCTCATCACAAACGAATTGCGACCAGAAAATCTTTCAAAAACCCCGCCATCCTCTTGGAAATCCTGAAAACCCTGCAAAATGGATTACCGAATTTGCAGGATCAGCCTTCGCGCGCGGGGCATCCGCTCCCCCGGCGCGCCAACGCCCCCGCTCCGTCAGTGGGAACCGTCCTTCTCCACCGCGTTCAACAGAATCCGCAACGCGCCGCCGGAAATCCAAACTTCGTAAATGAGACACCCGAGCGAAAGAGCCATGAAACCAAGCGCCGTCAAAAACGCAGCCATCGCAGTGACCTCATAACCGCCGATCACGCCCAGCATCGAAATCACGCAAAGCAACAGGCTCGCCGCGCCGAACAACTGCATCGTCCGGATCAGCGTCAGCCGCCGCCGGAGATTGTCGATCTGTGCGCGCAACGTGGCCTCGCCCCGCTTCAGCCAGTCGCTGTGAAGCGCGCGAATCAACGCCGACAAATGCAGAAAACGGTTCGTGTATGATAGAAACAGCAGGCTGATCGCTGGAAATAACAGGGCTGGCGTGGAAACTTCGAGAACCATGCGCCAAGCCTATCCTCCCCCCCCGGCTCTGCCGAGCACGATGCGCGGCTCCCCGTGAAAAATACTTGAAGTGCCCCGCGTTCAGACCAATCGTCCCCCAACTCCGCATCATTCATGAATATGAAAACCACGCTCACCGCCATCACCAGCGCCCTCGCGGCGATCGCCCTTTCCAACTGTGCCGCACCCGCCGGACCTAACACCCAGCGCGGTGCCGCGACGGGCGGCCTCATCGGAGCCGCAGCAGGCGGCATCATCGGCCACCAGTCCGGCCGCGCCCTCGAAGGAGCCGCACTTGGAGCCGCCGCAGGCGGCACCGCCGGAGCCCTCTACGGCAACGCCCGCGACCAGGAACAATACGGTCAGCGCCGTTAATCCAAAAAAGAACCGGCTGCACTTTCATGCGGGACGCCCAGTTTCTGGGTGTCCCGTTTTTTTTGGATGCACATCGCCCCCCGCGCCGCTCACAGTGGAACCCGTCACCATGCACCGCTTTTTCCTCCTTTTCATCCCATTCCTCTGCATCGGCCTCGCGGAGGCCCAGCTAGACTTCGCTGAGGAAAAAACCGCCTCGGTCGCAAAACTGGTGTCCGAGGAAAAAACCATCGCCCCGGGGAAACCGTTCACCGTGGCCCTCCAGCTCGAACATCCCGCAGGCTGGCACAGCTACTATGAGCACTCCGGCGGCACCGGAATCCCACCCGTCATCCAATGGAGCCTGCCGGAAGGATTTTCCGCCGGGTCCATCCAATGGCCGGTGCCGGAAGTGAAGGACGGTTATTTCGGGAAAAACTTCGTCTATCCGGGCAGTCCGGTGTTTCTCGTCGAAATCACCGCGCCAGCTAATCTCGAACTTGGAAACCCCGTCACCCTCACTGCGGATGCAGAGTGGCAGATTTGCGACCCCAAGTCCTGCGATAATGAAAAAGCAACCCTCACCCTGACCCTCCCGGTCGCAGCCGCAGCCGTGAAGGATGCCGCACAAGCCGGCCTGTTTGAAACGGCCCGGAAAAACCTGCCGCTCAAAATCCCGACCCTGACCATCACCGCCCAATCCGGCGGCGGAGACATCCAGCTCCGCATCCAGCCCGCCAGCGCCCTTGCCGGACCACCTGCGGACTTCATCCCGAACCAGCCGTTCCTCCACCCCGCCAGTGCCGGCGGCAGCATCACGCGCGAGGGCGAGGCCTGGCTGATCCAGCTCAAGCGCAAGAAAATCGACGCTCTCGAGAACCCCATTCCTCAAGGCAAATCGCTTTCCGGCATCCTCACCGGAGCCACTGCCGTGGAAATCCCCAGCACCCTCATTTCACCCCCGCCCGCAAAGTCCCTGCCATTTTCAAAATACCTCCCGGTCCTCGGCGGAATGTTGTTAGGCGGGCTGATCCTCAACCTGATGCCCTGCGTCTTTCCCGTCATCGGCTTGAAAATCATGGGCTTCGTCCAACAAGCCGGAGCGGACCGGAAAAAAATCGCGCTCCACGGAGTCCTGTTCGCCGCTGGCGTGCTCGCCTCCTTCGGCGTGATCAGCGGCGTGCTGTTCGCCGCGCGATCGGTCGCCGGCGGTCCGATCGGCTGGGGCTATCAGCTCCAAAACCCGTGGATCGTCCTCACCCTGATGCTGCTGATGTTCATCCTCGCGCTCAACATGTTCGGCCTGTTCGAGATCGGAGCCTCCGCCACCTCCGTCGGCGGCTCCCTGCAATCCAGGCACGGACTCGGCGGCTCGTTCTTCTCCGGCGTGCTCGCCACCGTCGTCGCCACGCCCTGCTCGGCTCCCTTTCTCGGCGCCGCCATCGGCGCGGCCATCGGCCTGCCCGCGTTCCAGTTTTTCCTGGCCTTCGCCGCCATGGCCATCGGCCTCTCGCTGCCCTATCTGGTTCTATCCGTATTTCCGCACCTGGTCGATTTACTCCCCCGCCCCGGCGCGTGGATGGAAAGCTTCAAGCAGGCGATGTCGTTCCTGCTCTTCGCCACCGCCGGATACCTGCTGTGGGTCTATGCCGGACAAATCGGCCTGGACCATTTGTTAGGACCGCTGTTCGGCCTCAGCGGCATCGCCGTGGCCGCCTGGATCCACGGCCGCTGGAACCTGCCGCACCGCCCGCGCCGAATCCGCGGAATCGCCCTCGCCCTGACCGCCCTGTTCGCCATCGGCGGCTTCCTGCTCGCCAAGCCGCCGGTGAAATCCGCGCTCGTCTGGGAACCATGGAGCCGACAGCGGATGGAAGACCTGCTCGCGGAAGGCTCCCCCGTTTACATCGACTTCACCGCCCAGTGGTGCGCCACCTGCCAGGTGAACAAACAAACCGCCTACAGCAAGGACGTCATCAAGCTGATGAAGCAAAAAGGCGTCGTCGCCCTCAAGGCGGACAAAACCAGCCCCAATCCGGAAATCGATGCGGAACTCCAGAAATACGACCGCTCCGCAATCCCCGTAAACGTCCTCATCGTCCCCGGAAAATCCCCCGTCATCACCCCGGAAATCCTGACCTCCAGCTATCTGCTGGAACTTTTCACCCGGGAAATCCCCGACCAACCGGAGGAATAACAGAAAATAGGGGGAAGGGACATTCCTGTCCCTTTGAAATGGGGGGAAGGGACATTCCTGTCCCTTTAAAATAGGGGGAAGGGACATTCCTGTCCCTTAAAATAGGGGGAAGGGACATTCCTGTCCCTTTGAAATAGGGGGAAGGGACATTCCTGTCCCTTTACCGATGCCCGGCAAAAGAAACCGCGCGAAGCCCACCCCCTTTCCCCTCCCATCCGTCCGGGCTGACAAAAATGCCCCCTTATCCCACCCCAAGCCGCCGCCGCACCGCTTCCAGCGCGGATTGACTCACCGCCAGTTTGAAATCCTTGCGATTGCGCGGATGATAAACCCGGAACGCCTCCGTCGCACCGCCTCTAACTGCGGTTGAAATCCATGCCGTGCCCACCGGTTTCTCCTCCGTGCCACCGCCCGGACCGGCGATGCCCGTCACGGCCACCGCAATGTCCGCGCCGCTCCCGGCAAGCGCCCCTTCCGCCATCCGGCGGGCGACCGTTTCACTCACCGCGCCGTGGGTCTCGATTTCCAATGCAGGCACCCCTAACATGCCCGACTTCGCCTCATTGGCATAAGTCACGAACCCGTGCGTGAAAACCCCGCTCGCTCCGGGCACGTTGGTAATCCGGTTGGAAATCAAACCGCCGGTGCAACTCTCCGCAGCCGCGAACTTCATGCCGCGCGCCTTGAGCAATCGAACCACGGTTTTCTCCAGCGACGCGCCATCATCGCTGATGAGAAACTCCCCGAAGCGAGCCAGCGCGATCCGCCGCCCTTCCGCCAACGCCGCCGCGTCGCCGATCAACCGCAAATCCACCTCGCCGATGTGCGCGCAATAACCGTATTCCAAACCGGGCACCGCCGCCAGCAGGTCGTCGATCCCGTGGTGGAAATCGCTCTCTCCCACGCCCGTGAATTTCAGCTCCAGCGCCTCATGCCGCGACTCCACCCCCGCCAGCGCCCGCAACCGCGGCACGACCTCGCCGTGAAACATCGGATACAACTCGCGCGGCGGACCGGGCAACAGGAACACCGCACTGTTAGAGCGACCGTTGAGCCGAGGCGGCACGTAGATGCCCGGTGCCGTGCCATTCGGATTCGGCAGAATATCCGCGCCCACCGGACTGAGCGCCTGCTTGAGATTCGCCGCCACCATCGTCTTGCCCCGGATCGCAAAAAACGCCTCCAGCGAGCGCAACGCCGCCTCGTCCGTAATCAGCTCCAGCCCGAGGACTTCGGCCGTGATTTCCCGCGTGAGATCGTCACTGGTCGGCCCCAGCCCGCCCGTGACGATGACCGCGTCCGCCCGGCCGAGAGCCTCCTGGATCGCCTCGCGGATCGCCTCGCCGTCCGGCACCGTCGTCTGCCGGGAAATCCGCAGGCCGAGCTTGAACAACTCCCGGCCGAACCAGGCACCGTGCGTGTTGAGCGTATTGCCTAGCAGAAGCTCGGTTCCGGTGTTGATGACTTCAATTTTCACGGCGGCAATCTGCGACATCCAGCCACATACTCAAGGCCGGATATGCTGTCTCGCTTCAGAATCCGCGAAAACGGGGCCCTCACACTTTGGCTTCAATCTAGGGATTGGCCACTCAGAGGCGAAGGTGGTTGCCATTTGGGTGGCGTTCGATCGTAGCTTATCCAATTAGAAGGAAGAGGCTCGATTCCCTCCACGAAATTGAACATCTTCGTGCAATAGTCGTCGTCATTAGCATGTTCTGGATCTTTAATGACCTCCAGGAAACCACGTTTTTCCCAGTCAGCCAACCATTCACGGATGACTCCCCATTCCGATTTACCGTAGACCCGGTATGCCCAACGAGGAACATATCCGTATCCCGAGCCAACGAAATTATTTATATGCCTCGTTAGTAAATTCTTATTAATCATAATTCACTTTTTATGGATTCGGCCAGACTTGCGCTCCAGTTTGCATATTGAAAACCCGTTTCACTTGGTTGGCGTTTTCGAGAATCACCTGCGTTCCGCCACCTTTTATAGAAGTACCACCTCCGAAAAATCCATCTGGGGAGGAGCAAAGGAGCGCGATGCCCCAGGAAGTTAGCAGAATGATAGAGAGTATTTTCATGCGGAAACAATGACTGTGGAGTCCGCCGCGATTTCCGCACGGACACATGTAGAAATATCCAGACCGGAAATAGTAACGGCGGCACCGCCATGCCCCCTCCCCAGATTATCGTCAAATCATTTTTCTGATTTTTCCCAACTTTTTAATGGGCAAAACCATGACGGATAGATTTCAAATCCGCTCTCAGGCCGTTACAATCATTCTACCAACACACTTAAACAGTGGCATTGGCGGGCTGGAGAATCATGCCGAACATAACAATTCCCCGCCCCATGCTTATAGGAATGCCTGTCAGTCTTTTCCACAAATCGACATATGCGACAGCCTGCTCACCGCCGGATCCAGCCGGCCAGCAACCACAACACCGCTGGCACCACCAAGCTCAAGCCCATGGCCCAGCCCGGAGCCTCGCGACCGGCCGCGCCAATCGCCGCGAACAAAAATCCCATCGGCGCGCTGCCACAGGCCAATGCCAACATGAAACGCCCGAACGGCATCCGCAGCAGACCCGCCGTGCAGGAAATGACTTCGGGCAAAATCGGCAGCGCCCGCGACAACGCCACCAGCCAGCCACCCCGGTGCGCAAAAAGCCGCCTGCCCTTCTCATGATCCCGGTTTCCCAGCCAGCGGCGGGCGAAATCCTCGCCGCAAAGCCGCCCGATCCCATACCCTGACACACCGGCGGCCATCAATCCCGCCGTCGCGACCGCGCCACCGATCAGAACCCCATACACATAGCCCAGCGCCGAGATCACGACCGTGCCGGGAACCGGCAGCACCAAATCCCCCACCAACAACGCAATTCCCGCCGCCCAAGCCCATGCCCCCGCGCCTTCCAACCATTTCACGCTGCCCTCGAACGTGAATCGCTCCTCCCAGCCTTCGCCCCAAAGCATCCAGACACCGAGCACGAGCGCGGCCAGAACCATGAACCACAAAACCAATCGCATGCGCGGAGAATGCGGCATTTCCCCGCCACTCCAAGAAAAAGCACCGTCCCGGCGAACCGGGCGGTGCTTGAAATTCCAATCAGTGTTGTTAGATCACTTTTCCTCGGCAGCCTCCTCGTCCTCGGAGGACTTTCCGCCTTCGGCAGCCTTTGCCTCCCCGGCCTTTTTCTTGCCTTCCTCGAGACGCGCCTTGAAGCCCTCGATCCGCGCGGACAACTCGCTATCCGGAGCAACGGCCTTCGCCTCCTCCACCGCCTTGAGCGCGTCGTCGAACTTCTCCTGTTGGGCGAAAATCATCGCGCGGGTCATGATTAACTGTTGGGCGACCGCGGCTTCGAAGCCCCCCTCCTTGAGCGTCTTGTCCACCAGAGCGAGCGCGCCGTCGTGGTCCCCCTTTTGAGCCAAGGCTCCCAACTCACTCTGGAATTTCGCAAAGCGGGCTTTCGTCGCCGCAGCCTTTCCGAATCCGGTTTCATCCTTGGGATCGGCCGCCTTGATCTGCTCGACCACATCGCCGTATAAATTCTGAACCATGGAATCCTCCAGCCCCATCGCACCAAGCGCGGCGACAAGGGCCTTGGCCTTGGCGACGCCTTCCAACTTCCCGGCGGACGCGAACGCTTCGTCACGCGCCGCCTTTTTCGCCCGGAGCCCGTCAAGATGCTTCACATAAGCCTCCGGGCCACCTGGCTGATAGCCCGTCGCCGCGAATGGCCGTCCTTCCGCATCACAGAGCAGAATGGTGGGAACACCCTTGATCTGGTATTTTTTCCCCAGCTCTGCGTTCTGTTGGATCGTCTCCGCCGAAAGTTTCGATTTGTCCTGGGGTGAATCCACTTCCAGCAGGACGAACTTGTCCTTCACGCCCGCCTTGAACGCGTCCTGGCTGATGACTTCCTTATTGAGCTTGATGCACGGAGGGCACCAATCGGAGCCGGTGAATTCGATCAGCAAATCCTTCTTCGTTTCCGCAGCTTCCTTCTTGGCGGCCGCATAATCGACGGACCAGCCTTCGCCCCCGGCGAGTGCGAATCCAGAGCAATACATCGCCACCAGCGCGACGCCGGTTTTCATCAGTGGTTTCATATTCATGGACCGCCACCATGTCCGAAAAAACGCCCGGGTCGAGAGGAAATCCGAGGAAAACACCGCCGAAATCAGGCATACCCCAGCCACGGCCCGAGCCATTTCTCCGCCTCCTGCAACGGAATCCCCTTGCGCCGCGCGTAGTCCTCGATCTGGTCCTTCTGGAGTTCCGAAATGGCGAAGTAGTGGCTGTCCGGATGCGAGAAATACAATCCGCACACCGCCGCTCCCGGGTGCATCGCGCAACTTTCCGTCAGCGTCACGCCGGTCGCCCCGGACGCGCCTAACAATTCAAACAACGGCGGTTTCTCGGTGTGATCCGGCTGCGCGGGATAACCCGGTGCCGGACGGATTCCCCGATAGTTCTCATGAATCAACTGGTCATGCGTCAGCTCGTCCTCCAGCTCATACCCCCACTCGACACGCGCCTTGTGATGGAGAAATTCCGCGAACGCCTCGGCGAACCGGTCGGCGATGGCCTTGACCATGATCGAACCGTAGGGGTCGATCTGCCGGTCCAGCTCATCCGCGAATTCATGCGCCCCGTGAATCCCGACAACAAAGCCGCCGATGTAGTCGGGCGAGTTTCCTCCCGCCACCCAATCCGCCAGCGCGACGTTCGGTTTTCCCGAGTCCTTCTTGATCTGCTGGCGCAGACTGTGAAAACGCATCCGCTCGGTGGTCCGGGACTCATCCGTCCAGACGATGATGTCATCGCCATCCGAGTTCGCCGGGAAAAATCCGTAAATCCCCTCCGCCCGGAAGCGGTCCTCGGCGATGATCCGGTCCACCCAGCCGAGCGCGTCCTGATAGAGCTTGGCGGCTTCCGCCGCGCCCTCGGCGTTCTTGGTTTTCAAGGTTTCCGTGTTGCGATCCCACACGCCGCGCAGCTCCCAGGCATGGAAAAACGGCGTCCAGTCGATGAACCGGGCGAGCTCGCGCAGCGACGGGCTGTGAATCGTCCGCGTGCCGGTGAAGGACGGCACCGGCGGCGTGTAGTTTTCCCAATCCAGCTTCGGCCCCGCGGCGCGCGCTGCTTCGATCGTTAGAGTCTCCTTTTTCGGTCCGCCGAGGAAATTGTCGCGGAGCTTTTGCTGCTTCTCGCGGTTTTCCCGGGCGAAGTCGTCGCGCTGGTCTTTGGAAAGCAGCGAGGTGGTCACCGGCACGGACCGCGAGGCGTCCAGCACGTGGACCACGGGACCGGAATAATGCTGGGCGATCTTGATCGCCGTGTGGGCCGCCGAGGTCGTCGCGCCGCCGATGAGCAGCGGCACCTTGAATCCCAACCGCTCCATTTCCTTGGCCACATGGACCATTTCATCCAGCGAAGGCGTAATCAAACCCGACAGGCCGATGACATCCGCCCCCAGCTCCACCGCCTTCGCGAGAATCTTGTCGCACGAAACCATCACGCCCATGTCCGTGACCTCGAAGCCGTTGCAGGAAAGCACCACGCCCACGATGTTCTTGCCGATGTCGTGAACGTCGCCCTTCACCGTGGCGATGAGAAACCGCCCCGCCGAACGTCCGCGCTCGGCGAGTTTCAGCGCCTCCTCGTCGGTTAGAGCCGGGTTTTCCGCCTTCAGGGCGGCGATGTCGCCCGCCAGATACTCCGCCTTGTCCGCCTCCATGAAAGGGAACAACCAGGCCACCGCCTTCTTCATGACCCGCGCGGATTTCACCACCTGCGGCAGAAACATTTTCCCGGCGCCGAAAAGATCGCCGACCACG
>CAYXZE010000006.1:9975-11528 GCA_964469395.1 uncultured Luteolibacter sp. | reverse complement strand
GGACGCACGTATTTCACCCGCGCCTCCTCGGTGTCCTCGTCGATGTATTTGTCGATGCCGCGCAGCAACGCGTGCTCCAACCGTTTTTCCACCGGTTCGTCGCGCCAGGCGAGATCCTCCTCGATCTTCTTGCCGCCCTGGCCCTTGTAGCTTTCCGCGAGTTCCAGCAGCCGCTCGGTGGAATCCGGACGGCGGTTCAAGAGCACGTCCTCGACGCATTCCAGAAGCTCCTTCGGGATCTCGTCATAGAGTTCGAGCATCCCGGCATTGACGATCCCCATGTCCATCCCCGCCAGTCCGGCGTGATAGAGGAAGGCGGAATGCATCGCCTCGCGGACCTTGTTGTTGCCGCGGAACGAGAATGAAATGTTAGACACGCCGCCGGACACCTTCGCGCCGGGAAGGTTCTCCTTGATCCAGCGGGTCGCATTGATGAAATCGAGCGCGTAGTTGTTATGCTCCTCGATGCCGGTCGCGACGGTGAGAATGTTAGGATCGAAAATGATGTCATCCTGATTGAACCCGACCTCATCGACGAGAATCCGGTAGGCCCGCTCACAGATGCGGATCTTCTCCTCATAAGTCGCCGCCTGGCCGTTTTCGTCGAAGGCCATGACCACCACCGCCGCGCCGTAACGCATGATATGTCTCGCCTGCCGCTTGAAATTCTCCTCGCCCTCCTTGAGCGAGATCGAGTTCACGATCCCCTTCCCCTGCAGGTATTTGAGGCCCTCCTCAAGGATTTCCCACTTCGAGGAATCCACCATGATCGGTACCTTCGCGACATCCGGCTCGCCCTGGAGCAGTTGCAGGAAACGGCTCATCATCGCCTTGCCGTCGATCAGGCCGTCGTCGAAACAAATATCAATGACGTTCGCGCCGTTGCCCACCTGCTGGCGGGCCACCTCCACCGCCGCCTCCAGGTCGCCGGCTCTAACCAACTTTGCGAACTGCGGGGAACCCGCGACATTCGCGCGCTCGCCGATCATGAGGAAGCGCTTGTCGGCAGTGTGGTTGTAGGCCTCCGTGCCGGAGAGACGGAGGGCGTGGGGAATGGTTTTCATTTGGATGAAGAATTTACCGCAGAGACGCAGAGGTGTCGCAAAGGGACGCGGAGGTCGCAAAGGGACACGGAGTTAAGAGGGGGAATTGTGGACGAGACGCTTGATGCCGTCGGTGAGTCGGACGGCATGGAAGTTAATCAGGAGTCCGAGATGGTTGTTGGACATTCGCAGGTAGGTGAGAAGCTGAGCCGAATGGATCGGAAGCAGCGCTTCAACCGTTTTAAGTTCAATCACGAGGCTATTCTCCACTAGCAAATCGATCCGATAGGCTTCGGGAACGACCAAGTCCTTATATCTGATTGGAAGAACCAACTGCCTCACCGATTCGAATCCGCGAAGTTTCAGTTCATGTTGAAGACGCGCCTCATAAGTCGATTCCAGCAGCCCCGGCCCCAGGTCATTATGCACCTCAATGGCGGCTCCAATCACTTCCCCCGAAAGTTTGTTCAAGTAATCTTTCATTCTTCCTTTTCTTCCTTTTCTTCCTTT
>CAYXZE010000006.1:1599-9875 GCA_964469395.1 uncultured Luteolibacter sp. | reverse complement strand
CTTCCTTTGCGTTCCTCTGCGACCTTTGCGTCTCTGCGGTAAATCTTATCTTATCATCGGCACCTCCCGCGGCGCATATTTCGCCACCGCCTTGGCAATCGCGGCAACATGCTCCGGAGTATTTCCGCAACATCCGCCCGCCAGATTGAGCAGCCCGGCCTTGGCGAAGTCTGCCATGTAGTCGAACATGTGTTGTGGCTCCAGATCGAAACCGGTGGGCGCGAGCGGATTCGGCAGACCGGCGTTCGGATAACAGGAAATGCAGGTCGCCGCGCACTCGGAAAGCTCTTCGAGATGCGGACGCATGAGGTCGGGGCCGAGCGAGCAGTTCAGACCGATCGCCAGCGGCTTGACGTGGGCGAACGCATTCCACAACGCCTCGACTTTTTGCGCGGAAATCATCGTTTCCCCGCCCAGACCGACCGCGGCGGAAATGATCACCGGCAGGCGGTTGCCGTCCTCCGCGAACACTTCCTGAATGCCGACGACTGCGGCCTTGGCGTTGAGCGAGTCGAAGATCGTCTCGACCATCAGGATGTCGCAGCCGCCTTCGATCAGACCGCGGATCTGGTGTTTGTAAGCGGCGAGGACTTGATCGAACGTCACCACGCGGAATCCCGAATCATTCGCATCCGGCGAGTTGGTGAGCGAAACGGTCAGCGGCCCGATGGCCCCGGCGACGTAGCGCTTGCGGCCGGTATCGGTGCCGATGTCGTCGGCCCATTTCCGGCAGAGCCGCGAGGACTCGACGTTCATTTCCCACGCGAGGTCGTTGAGAAACGGATTTTCGAGGATTTTCTGAAAAAAATCGGGGTCCTTGCGACCGCCGGTTTCGCGCGGGTCCTCGACGAAAAATTCGCTCTGCGCGATACCCGTCGCGGAAAAAGTGTTGGTCTCGCAAATGTCCGAACCCGCCTCGTAAAAGCGCTTGTGAATATCCCCGATGACATCGGGACGCGTGATCGAAAGAATGTCGCCGTTGTTCAGCAGATCCTTGTCCGTATCCGCATAGCGCTCGCCCCTCGCCTCCGCCTCGCTGAGGCCATAGCCGCGGATGGTGGTGCCCATCGCTCCGTCAAGAACGAGAATCCGTTCGGAAAGAGCGCGTTGGAGTTCGTCAGTGGGATCGGCTTGCGGCATGCGGGAAGCTAGCTTGATGTGTGACAACTTCAACAATCAAATCTTCATATCCGGATATGATGATGGGATCATTTCCCACCCAAAGCATTTCCCGGTCGGAAAATCCCGGTTGGTGAACACGGAACTTTACATGGAAAAACGCGCCACGCGATTCCACACGCCGCCAATCCCGGCGATGAAAGCCGCGATCACATCCTGCCGGTCATCGCCGCCATCCGCCTTCTCACAATTCCCCCTCGATCAGATCGTCCAGCGTCTGGCGCTTGCGGACGACCGTGGCGGTGCCGCCCTCCACCAGAATTTCAGCAGGCAGCGGACGCGAGTTGTAATTGGAAGCCATCACGAAACCGTAAGCACCCGCCGACATCAGCGCGATGTGATCGCCGGGCTGGAAATCGGGCAGCAGACGGTCCTGGCAGAAAAAGTCGCCGCTTTCGCAAATCGGCCCGACGACATCCACCTTGAAGCGCTCGCCGGTGGGCGGCTCGGCCAGCGGGACGATTTCATGGTGGCCTTCGTAAAGCGCGGGGCGGATCAGGTCGTTCATCCCGGCATCGACGATCTTGAAAGTCTTCGCCGAGCCTCTCTTTTCATAAAGGCACTTGGTAATCAGCACGCCGGCATTGCCCACGATCAGGCGGCCGGGCTCCAACAGGATTTTCAATCCCAGATCCTTCAACCGCGGCACCAATTCCTTGCCGTAACGCTCGATGGTCAGCGGGCGTTCCTCCTCGGGCTGGTTGGTCCACCAATCGACCGCCGCCGAGTCGAGGGAATCCTGGTAAATGATGCCGATGCCGCCACCGATCGACCAGAACTCGATGCCGTGCTTCGCCTTCAGCTCCTTGACCAGCGGCGTGACCTTTTCCACCGCCTCGATGAATGGCGAGATCGACGTGAGCTGCGAGCCGATGTGCATCTGGAGGCCGCGCAGCTTGATGTTTTTCAACTCCTGCGAGGCGCGCTCGTAAAGATCCGGAATCGCGCCGAAATCGACGCCGAACTTGTTCTCCGACTTGCCGGTGGAAATGTATTTGTGGGTCTTCGCGTCCACGTTCGGGTTCACCCGCACCGCCGCCGGGGCGATCACGCCGAGCTCGCCGGCGACTTCGTTCAAATACCGGAGTTCCTCCTCGCTCTCCACATTGAAGGAGTAAATCCCCTGCTCAAGGGCATAGACGATTTCATCGCGGGTCTTGCCCACACCGGCGAACGTGCAGTGCGCCGGATCCCCGCCCGCCTTGATCACGCGGAAAAGCTCGCCGCCGGAAACGATGTCGAAACCCGCGCCCTGGGTGGCCAGCAGGCGGAGCACGGACAAATTGGAATTCGCCTTCACGGCGTAAGCCACCTCGTGATCCACGCCATCCAGCGCGGCGTCCAGGCGGCTGTAGTGATCGATGATCGTGCCTGCGGAATAGACGTAAAGCGGGGTGCCGTGTTCGGCGGCAAGCGTGGAAAGATCGACATCTTCGCAGAAAAGAGAACCGTTTTTGTAGGAGAAACCGTGCATCGCGCGACGGAATTAGCCGCGAATCCCGCGCGGGTAAAGCGAAGAACGGCGGAGGATCAAACGCCCGCGGACAGGACTCCCGGATCATTCTCCTCCATTTCCCGCACAAGCGTGCATTGTGCACGGATCTTCGCGATCTGCACGGGAAAACAGGTCGGCGCGGCCTGACACCCGTTCGATTTCAACTGATTTCCAGCAACTTGCACCTAAAGACGGCGCTTGGTATTGTTTCTGCGAAAGAGTGCCCGTTGATCGAAGCATTGGCGGGAAGATGCCGGATTTCCCGCCAACGTCCATTCAGCCTCCGGCATGGAAAAACCAAAATCATGTTAAGCTGGTCACTCACCTTTCTCATTCTCGCTCTCATCGCCGGCATCCTCGGTTTCGGAGGCATCGCGGGAGCCGCTGCCGGAATCGCCAAGATTCTGTTCTTCATCTTCCTCGTTCTCCTGATCGTCTCGGCGCTTTCGCGCGCCTTGCGCGGTAAATCGCCCTGAAATCCCCCACCACTAAAGAAACTCCGGAATTATGAACTCACTTCTCTTCAACGACCGCCGCACGGTCGGTCTGGTCAATCGCGTCCGCGAGGATGTCTCCCTGTTGCGCGACGACCTCGGCAGCCTGCTCACGCACACCACCCGGGAAACCCTGCCCAACAGCGCCCGCGAACTCGCCGGCCAGGCAAAGCAACAACTCGCGGCCGGCAGCGCCTTTGCCGCGTCCCGCCTCCGCGATTTCCGCAAACTGCCACCACGCCAGTCCGCCGAATGGATCGGTGGCGCGGTCATTGTTGCGGGCCTCGTCGCCTACGGCATCTATGCGCTATGCCGGAATGGCAATGGTTCGGCTCCCTGCCCGTGCAAGACCGAGGGTTCCGGCGAATGCGAGCCGGATTCCGAAACGTAGATCCCGGAATCCTTGAATCAAGTGAAGGCCCACTGCGGCCGCTCGGTTTCAAACGTCATGACCGCGCCGCTCGATGGATGGACGAACGAAAGTTTCCATGCGTGGAGCTGGAGCGGCGGTGCGGCGGGATCGAGCGTTTGCGTGCCGCCGATTTTTCCGTCAGGCAGATACGCCGGATCTCCCGCGACGGGAAAGCCAAGCTGCCAGAGATGCACGCGGATCTGATTCGTCCTGCCGGTGCCCAGCCTCGCCTCTAACAAAGCCGTGCCGTCCGCACAGCGTTCGAGGACCTGGAAATCGGTGCGCGAGGGCAGGCCGTCCAGTTCGTCGATCCCGCGGGTTCCCATCACGTCGGGTTCGGCGGAAATCGGCGCTTCGGAGAAAAACGCGTCCCGCTCCGGATGGCCGAGCGCCCGCACGAGATAGCGCTTGTCCACCGCGCCTTCGAGAAACTGGCGCTGGAGGACACGGCAGAAATGACGGGTCCGCGCGAAGATGACCAGGCCGGTCGTGTTCGCATCCAGCCGATGCACGGGGCGCGGATACTTGGGCGCATACACCGTATTTAAAATATGCTGGAGCGTGTTGCGGTGGAAACGACCGCTCGCGTGCATCGGCAGCGGGGCCGGTTTATGAATGACGAGGATCGCCTCGTCCTCATGCAGCACCCGGATGTCCGCGGACACGTCCGGCTCCACATCCGGCGGGAAAATCTGGATCACCCGCTCGCCGCCGCGCACCACATGGTCTTTGGAACGCACCGTTCCGCCATAATTCACGAACCGCCCGGCCTCGCAGCGGGCCTCCCATTCCGCCGGGGAAATCTGCGGAAAAATCCCGACAAGCGCATCTAACAAACAACGCCCGTCCTGGGCGGCGGGGATGTTGATCGGGCGGCGGTTTTCCAACGGCACCGAGCCGGGCAACGGATGCGAGGCCTTGAAAATCGCCTCATGCAGTTCCGTGATCCGCCGCGCCATCCGCTCGGGCGCGCTCACAAAGCAATGCGGGCAGCTCACGCCCTCGACATGCCGCGGATCCTCCTGGTCCGCGACGTCCAGCGGTGCCTGGCAGGCGAAACAAATCGCATGGTCGGTTTCGCGCAGCCCGGGATCCACGCCCACGCGCTGGTCGAAGACGAAGCACTCGCCATCATAGTGCTCGCCGCCGCATTCCTCGAAGTATTTGAGAATGCCGCCGTCGAGCTGATAGATATTGCGGAAACCCTCGTTTTCCATGAACGGCCCGGCCTTCTCGCAGCGGATGCCGCCGGTGCAGAACATCACGACCGGCTGGTCCTTGAGCTCTTCCGGCAGTTTTCTAACCGCTTCGGGAAATTCCCGGAAGGTGTTGATGTTCGGAATGAGCGCGCCCTTGAAGGTGCCGAGCTTCACCTCGTAGTCGTTGCGCGTGTCGAGCAGCGTGACCGGCCGGCCTTCATCCAGCCAGCGTTTCAATTCGGTCGCGGCGATTTTCGGCGAGGTGTAATTCGCCGGACGGATGCTCTCCATGCCGAAGGAAATGATCTCCCGCTTCACCCGCACCAGCATCCGGTTGAACGGCTGCTTGTCGCTGACGCTCACCTTGGGCTCCAGCGCTTCGAGACCCGGGATTTTCCGCAGTTTCGCCAGCAGCAGATCGATCGACTCCGCGGCACCCGCGACGAACAGGTTGATGCCCTCCGTGCTCAGCAGGATCGTCCCTTTCAGCGCCCACGCCTTGCAATCGGAGATGAGTTCCTCGCGCAAGTCCTTGAGACCGGTGAGTTCGGCGAAGCGGTAAGTGGAAATATTCGTAACGGCGGACACGGCGGAAAAACAGCACGAACCCCGGCGGGATGCCAGTGAAGAAAGCGGAATCTTGAGGACATCCGAAAAAGTCCGCCCGCGCCTCATCCCAATCTCCAATCCCCAAACTTCCGCCTTTGCCGGCATCTCCGCTCATGCCAGTTTCCCGGCCATGCGGTTTTACATTTTCCTCTGCGGCTTGTTGATTCTGGCGACGGGCGGCACGGCGTTGTTCGTGCTGGAAAAGAATGACGCCCAAGGAATTCTGTATGGTGCGGTCCAGCTTGGAGGGGCCATCCTGATTTGCGGGATTTTTTCGATCCGCATGAAATGGCACGGAGTCATCGGCGCGGGCATCGTGGCCCTGCTGGGAGCGGCGAAGGGCCTGACGAACGTGCCGGGGATGGTGAAATTCCTGGCCGGAGAGCGTCCGCGCGGCGCGGCACCGCTGCTGGAAATGGGCGTGACGCTCATTTCCATGCTGCTGCTCTTCAAGGTCCTGCGGGCGCTGGCGCAGGAGCGGGTGCGCCGGATGCTGGAGTCGGAGAAATGACCGGCGGCACCATCGGTGGCGGGGTGCCCGCTGGCGGAACGGTTGGCGAAACGACTGGCGTTGCGGGATCAGGAATGATTTCCGGCTCCGGCTCGGGCGGCGCTGGCTTCGGCAGCAGATCCTGCCACTGATGAAGGGCGTATCCCTCGCCGACGCCGCCGATTTCACCTAACAATTCAAGGCAGCGCTGGCGCCATTTTTCGTAGTCCGGCGGGGTGCGCTCGCTCTCGCGGCTGCCGGGGAAAACCAGATAGGTGACTTTCAAATCCGACACCGGGCGGTTGTAAGGAGTCGCCCGCGGATTCAGCTCGCGGGCCAGACGGAGTGAACCCTCGCCCACCTTGAAGTCCGGCCCGCCATCGCCGACGATCGCCGGGTAGAGTTTCTTGTCGTAAACCACGACCGCGTAATCGCCGACTTTCGGCGTTTGTGCATCATTGACAATCAACAGGTTGACTGGAATCACAATGAACGGATCGTAGTCCGCGATGAGGAAACTGCGGCTCTTGAGGTCGGCGATCCCGCGCTTGAGAAACTGGATGCGGTCGCGCAGCCAGGTCTTGCGGGCGGCGGGAGTCGCGGCGGCGGCGAGTTCCTTTTGCGCGGTGGCGAGCCGCTTTTCCCAGCCGGCCACCATCGGGTTCGGCGTCTGGGTTTTCTTGGGCCAACCGTAACTGGTGAAGGGTTGGTAATGGGGGGAATTAACGATTTCATCCGGCATCGTGGCCAGGCGATCACCGTCCGAACCGTCCGAGACCACGTCCATTTCCGCCTGCATGAGAAACACCTTGCGACCGCTGGCGGACTGGCAGTTGAGGATGGTCTCGCAGTCGTAAACGTTGTGCTTGGTGAGAAGTTCGTTGAGCGAGTTCGCATCACGGCGGACGCGGGCGGTCTTGTTTTCGTAAAGCTTGCCGAACCAGTTGGAAACCGTGGCTTTTTCGATCAGCGCGGGCAGGCCGGGCAGGATTTTCGAAAGCTCCGGGCTGGAGGCTTCAAGCTCGGGCAGGGTTTTCGCGGGCGTCGGGACACGCAGAAAAAGCTGGTAGCTGGCGGTGTAGCTGGCCGCGTCGATGCGCTCCTTGGAAGCGATGCCGCCTTTTTCAAACTTCACCTCGGTCTTGAACGGGATGCCGGAACGGAGCTTCCGCACATCCGTGACGGTGCCGGGTCCGGGCGCGGGCGCGGGCGGCGCGATTTCAACGGGCTTCTCGCGCGCCTTCTTCTCCGCCTCCGCCAGGGATTTCCTGAGCGCCGCAATGTCACGCTCGTATTTTTCCTCCATCTCCGCGCGGATCCGGGACTCGGCCTGACGGAAAATGTCCTTCTGGTCCGGAGCCACCACCACCGGTTTCGGCGAGAAAACCTCTTTAAGACCGCGCTTCAGCTTGGCCACATTCAGCGTCGCCACCAACCCCAGCGCCATCAGCGTCAGGTAAAAAACATCCTTCATCCCGAACCACGAAGCGCCCCGTTTCCGATTTTTACTGTCTTTCGGCCCGTCCATTTCCAGACGCTAGCGGATTCCTCCCGCCCATCAATCCCCGTGCGAGAACTTTTTTCCAACGCATCTCAATTTGAATTTGAGGACGGGTCGTTCTGATCCCGAGTTTCCGGCACAATCTGGAAATTTTTCTCAACCAAATGCCTGATTTGCGTCCATTCGCGATTAAAAAAATCATTCCGCAAAACTCGGCCATGACAAACCCGCCGCCATCCCTACACTCCGCCCCGTGAGCTATCAGGTCTTCGCCCGGAAATACCGCCCCAAAACCTTCGATGACGTCCTCGGACAGGACCACGTCGTAAGGACCCTTCGCAACGCCATCGCCCAAAAGCGCCTGGCCCACGCCTACCTTTTCGTCGGCCCGCGCGGCACCGGAAAAACCTCCACCGCCCGGATTCTCGCTAAGGCGCTCAACTGCACCGCCGGCCCCAAGGCGGATTTCGACCCCGACGAGGACGTCTGCATCGAGATCGCCGAAGGCCGCTCGCTCGACGTGCTGGAAATCGACGGAGCCTCGAACAACGGCGTCGAGCAGGTGCGCGACCTCCGCGATTCCGTCCGTTTCGCCCCCGCCCGCGGCCAGTTCAAAATTTATTACATCGACGAGGTTCACATGCTCTCCAACGCGGCGTTCAACGCCCTGCTCAAGACGCTCGAAGAACCGCCGCCACACGTGAAATTCATCTTCGCCACCACCGAGGCGAACAAAATCCTCCCCACCATCCTCTCCCGCTGCCAGCGCTTCGACCTGCGCCCGATCCCCACCGAGACGATCGCCCAACACCTGCTCCACATCGCCGGCCAGGAAGGCATCACCCTCGACGAAACCGCCGCCTGGGCCATCGCCAAAGGGGCCGACGGCGGCATGCG
>CAYXZE010000006.1:1206-1589 GCA_964469395.1 uncultured Luteolibacter sp. | reverse complement strand
CGACGCCCAGTCGATGCTCGACCAGCTCGTCTCCTTCTGCGGCGACTCCATCAGTGAAACCAACGTCCTCGACGTCTTCGGATTCACCTCGCGGGAAAAAGTCGCCGCCCTCACCCGCACCCTCCTCGCCCGCGACAACCCCGCCGCCCTTTCCCTCATCCAGAAAGAAGCCGAAAGCGGCCGCGAGCTTTCCCAACTTCTCGGCGAGCTCATCGGCTGCCTGCGCGCCCTGCTCGTCGCGAAGCTCGATCCCTCCGCCGACGGCGAGGGCATCCCCGCCGCGCTCTGGGCCGAGCTGCTCAAAGCCGCTGACGAATACGCGCCCGACCGCATCCTCGCCACCATCGACGTCTTCGCCGAGACCGAGGGCCGCATGAAATGGG
>CAYXZE010000006.1:0-1196 GCA_964469395.1 uncultured Luteolibacter sp. | reverse complement strand
AGCGCCTGCATTTCGAGCTCGGCGTCATCAAAGCCATCCAATCCCTCGGCGAAGTCCGCATCACCGACGTCATCAAAGTCCTCACCAAAGGCGCGGATTTCCTCCCCGCCGCCACCCTCAACACGGCTCCAGCCCCGGCGACCGTCCCCGCGGCAACGGCCCTAGCCACCGTGCCCGAGGTAAAACCGGAACCCGAGCCGGCACCCGTCCTCACCCGCGAACCGGAACCCGAACCCGAGCAGACTCCCGTCGCCAAGGCCCCCGAGCCCACGCCGGAACCCGCCACTCCCAAACCCCGCCCCGCCGGCGGACTTTCCGCGTTTGAATCGATGATCGCCGACGCCCCGGAAGTCAGCGAACTCCCGCCACCGCCCGAGCCGCCGCCATGGAAAAACGACAAGCCGGTCGTCGAGGAAAAGGTCCCCGAGCCCGCCGCCCCCGCCCCCACCATTCTCGAAGACACCTTCTACAACGACCCCCTCATCCAGGCCGCGCTCGTGAAGTTCGAGGGAAAAGTCGTGAGCTGACCGGCAATGGAACACCTTTTCCATCTGCTCCGTGTCACCGGAGTCTGGGCACCCGTCACGGTGCTCATTCTCCACGAATTTCTATCCGTCAAAGGCTAGCGCACGCAGATCGACTGGTTCAACCACTACTCAGGCGGATTGGCATTCACCTACTTCTCTTGGAATTCCGTTCTTCAAAGCGAAATTGCTCGGTCTGTTCAAAAGGTTAAAATCCCCGGATGATGACACTTGTAGAAATCAAAGCCCGGGCCATGGAGCTCACAAACTCCGAGCGGATACGACTGGCATCCTACCTCCTGAGTTCACTCCCTCCGGTCCTGTATGACGAGGATGATGGAATCGCCGAGATGGAGTTGCACGTAGGTCTTGCGGATGGTGACGCGCGCGGCGCTTTTGAGCAGCACCAGCCGGATGCGGGTGAAGGTGGCCTTGGCCAATGCGGTGCCGCGCAGCGCGAGCGCGCGGAAGCGGTGCAGGATGTGGTAGGCGATGTTGTGCAAAAACAACCGGAACTGGTTGGCGCACGCGCTGGTGCAGCTCATGCGGTCGCTCTTGAGGCCGAGTTTGTGCTCTTTGATCATGAGCTCGGCGGCACCGCGTCCGCAGTAGACGGTTTCGTAAACGTGGAAGGGCATCAGGCAGTGGTCGCCGATGTGGGTGTTGTAGAGT
>CAYXZE010000005.1:8470-25346 GCA_964469395.1 uncultured Luteolibacter sp. | reverse complement strand
AGCGCGCCCTACGCCCGCAAGCTGGCCACCGACTCCGCGCCGGAAATCCGCGCCGAGGCGGCGGTGGCGATGCGTTACGCGAAATTTGAAGATGCCCGCGAGGTGCTCGTCAACGTGGCCACCCGCTACGATGGCCGGGACCGTTCCTATCTGGAATTGCTCGGCATCGGAGCCGGTCACCACGCGGCGGCGCTGTGGGCCGCCCTTGAGCGGGAAATGAAGCCCGGCGCACCCGAGGCATGGTCGGATCAATTCGCTTTTCTAACATGGAGATTGATGCCGGAGGCCGCGGTTCCCGCCCTGAAGGCCCGTGCCGCTGCCGCCAGGCTCGGCGCGGGACAGCGCAAGCTCGCCGTGGATTCCCTGGCGTTCATCAAGTCCAAGGCTTCCGCCACCGCGCTCATGGATCTGGCCGCGGAGGGATCTCCGGTTAGAGAGCAGGCGTTGTGGTGGCTGAAGAATCGCAGTGAAGGCGAGTGGAAATCGCTCGAACTCAAGGATGAGCTGCGAGAGAGGAAATTGATCGAGACCCCGGTTCCCTTGGTGGAAACCGTCGTGCCGCCGAAGCCCGTGAAAACGAAATTCACCGTGGCCGATGTCATGGTGCTGAAGGGCGACGCCGTTCGTGGCAAGGCCGTTGCCGCCCGTTGCATCACCTGCCATCAGATCGACGGTGCCGGGATCGAATACGGACCGAATCTCAAGGGCTTCGGCTCCAGGCAGGCTCCGGAAATTGTGGCCAGATCGATCGTGGATCCATCGTTCGACATCTCCCACGGTTTCGAAGGCACGGCGCTTCAACTGAAGGACGGGAAGCGGATTGACGGCCAGATCGTCGCGGATGGCGATCCGCTGGTGATTCGTTCCATCGGCGGGATTGTTCAAAAAATTCCCGGGAACCAGATCGGCAGCCGCAAGGATTTGGATCGCTCGCTGATGTTGGGAGCGGACCAGCTCGGGATGACCGCGCAGGATGTGGCGGACGTTGTCGAGTGGATGAAAAGCTATTGAACCGGGGCTGGTGTCTGAGTCAGTCGCTTGTGCGAGCCATCGCAGAGCGGCGGGTTCGCGGTGTGTTTGCACTGGCACCACCAGACCGTTTTCTTTTCCGCGACCTCATATTTCACCGGTTGCAGGCCGGTGCCCTTGTGGGAGCCGTCGCAAAACGGGGGATGCGCGGAGCGGCCGCAGGAGCACCACCAGTGCGTGCCGGCCTCCACTTCGAGAGCCAGCGGCTTGGTGTCGCAAATCACCGGCTCGGCGGCCATCAGTGGGCGACGGGTTCCGCCGGGTTTGTCTGCGCGGTGGCGACTGCCGAGTCGGCCGTTTCGGGAGTCAGCGGGTTCGCGGTCGTTTTTTTATCGAGCTTGGGATACCGTTGGGCGGGCACCTCGTTGAGAAAAGTTGCTCCGAGCCATCCCGCGAGGATGATCGACGAACTACAGACAAAACGGCGGGTATTCATCAAATGATAAGGAAATGTTTACTATTCTTGCTGGCAGGTTCTGGGTGGTTGGCGGTGAAATAGCAATCCCAAATCCACGGGGCGGCGGAGAGAACTTTTCAAAAGGGGATTGTCGGGTGCCGTTCGCATCGTTAGCTTGGCGGCCTCGCGAGATTCGCTTGGGCGGCTCGCATCCGATAACAACTTTCCAATCCCATGGGCATTTTCAGCAAACCCCGCCTGCGCCAATTTGATCGACGTGAAGACATGCCGGAAGGCTTGTGGACCAAGTGCCCGGATTGCGGCGCCTTGATCCACACGATCGAACTCCAGCAGAATTTCCAGGTCTGTCTCAGTTGCAGCCACCATTTCCTGATCGGCTCCCGCGAGCGGATCGCGATGCTGGCGGACGAGGGCTCCTTCGAGGAAACCGAAGCCGGCCTGGTCTCCGCGAACCCGCTCGGCTTCACGGGCTATGAAGGGAAAACCGCTGGCCTCCGCGAGAAAACCGGTCTCGATGACGCCGTGATTTGCGGCCGCCTCACCATCAACGGCCAGCGCGCGATGATCGCGGTGATGGATTTCAAATTCTTCGCCGGCTCGATGGGCTCGGTGGTCGGCGAGAAAATCACCCGCGCCATCGAGATGGGCATCGCCGAAAAGCGCGGCGTCATCATCGTCTCCGCCTCGTCCGGGGCGCGGATGCAGGAGGGCATGCTCTCGCTGATGCAAATGGCCAAAACCTGCGGTGCGCTCGCCCGTCTATCCGAGGCGAAACTGCCCTACATTTCCCTGCTCACCCATCCCACGACCGGTGGCGTCACCGCCTCGTTCGCCACCATCGGCGACATCAACCTTGCCGAGCCCAAGTGCATGATCGGTTTCGCCGGTCCGCGGGTGGTCAAGGAAACGACCCACCAGAACCTGCCGCCCGGCTTCCAAACCGCCGAGTTCATGCTTGAGCACGGCCTGATCGATGCGATCGTCCCGCGTGCAAAGCTGCGCGAACGTCTCGGCACGTTGTTGGCATACATGATGCCGCAGTGAGGCGGGAATGCTTTAAGGAGGGCGGGACTTCGGCCCGCCCGGGTTGACGGAACGCCAACCCTTCTTAAAAAAACCGTGCGAATCGGCGCGATCCGTGCATCGTCGCGGGCGTGTCGTATTTGGAAATCAAGAACCTCCACACCCATTTCACCCAGCGGACCGGATCGGTCTTTTCGCCGGGGAAGCACGTCGTCCGCGCGGTGGACGGGGTGAGCCTGAATCTGGAAAAGGGTGAAATTCTCGGGCTGGTCGGCGAGTCGGGCTGCGGGAAATCCACTTTTTCGCGGACCATCATGCAACTCATCCCGGCGACTTCCGGCTCGGTGGTGCTGGATGGTGAGGACTTGTCCGCGTTGTCCGGCGCGGAAGTCCGCAAGCGGCGGCTCGATTTCCAAATGGTTTTCCAAGACCCCTACGCCTCGCTCAACCCGCGGATGACGATTTTCTCCACGCTCGCCGAGGCCGTCCGCCAGCGCCACCCGCGGTTGAATGGCGACGCGCTGTTCAAACGCGTGGAAACGCTCATGGCCACCGTGGGCCTCGATGCCCGCGTGATGCGGAAATACCCGCACGAATTTTCCGGCGGTCAGCGCCAGCGCATCGCCATCGCCCGCGCGCTCGCCCCGGAGCCGAAGCTGATCATCGCCGACGAGCCGGTGTCCGCGCTCGATGTCTCCATCCAGTCGCAAATCCTCAACCTCATCACCTCGCTGCAGAAAGACCTGGGGCTGACGATGATTTTCATCTCCCACGACCTCGGCGTGGTCCACTACATCGCGGACCGCATCGCGGTGATGCATCAGGGAAAAATCGTCGAGTCCGGTCCGGCGGGGAAGGTTTTCCACGAACCGCAGGCGGATTACACGAAGCGGTTGCTGGCCTCCATTCCGAAGCTGAGTGCCACGGGTTGAGAATGGAGCGCCAGGAAAAGATCGGTCGTAAGCGGTTGAAAAAACTCCCGATGAAACTCATCGCCATCATTTGCCTGCTGCCCTTGGGAGCGCTGACTTCCTGCGAGGAGAAAGAAAAGCCCGTCATGATCGATCACACCATCCCGCCCGGCATGCCCCGCGCCGCTGCCGCCGCAGCGAATGTCCGCCCCGCGCTGGAACGCGACCTAACAGAAAAGGGCTTGAAATTCGGCGATCCCGTTTTCATCCGTGCCTTCAAGGAGGAAAACCAGTTGGAATTGTTCGTCCGCAACCGCGCGACCGGGAAATTCGATCTCTTCAAAACCTACCGGATCGCCGCCGCGTCCGGCACGCTTGGCCCGAAGCTCGTGGAAGGAGACGGCCAGGTGCCGGAGGGATTCTATTTCGTCCCGCCCGCCGCGATGAAGCCGGACAGCCAGTTCCACCTCGCCTTCAACATCGGCTATCCCAATGAGTTCGACAGGGCTCATCAGCGCACCGGCAGCGTGATCATGATCCACGGCAACGCGCTTTCCATCGGCTGCCTCGCCATGACCGATGAAAAAATCGAGGAAATCTACACCCTCTGCGCCGCCGCCCATCGAGGCGGGCAGGCCTATTTCCGCGTGCACATTTTCCCGTTTCGCATGACTGCGGAACGGATGGAAAACGCCGCGGAAAATCCCAATGAGGACTTCTGGAAAAATCTCAAGGAAGGGTATGATCTCTTCGAGAAAACGCGCGTGCCGCCGGATGTGTCCGTGGCCGGGGCGCGCTATCAATTCAGATAGAACGGACGCGATTCCCTCCGGCTGCCCGGAGTCCAAGCTTCAGCTTGTCTTCAACGAGAGCGCGAAATGCCCGTCGGGACGAATTCCGATTTGATTTTTTCCGCCCGTCGTTCACAAGCTGGGGGCATGGCTAAGGCAAAGGGCGAAAACCGGGTGATCGTGAAAGTGTTCCTCTACGGAATCCAGCCGCAGATCTGGCGGCGGTTTTCCATTTCCGCAGACATCACGTTCGTGCAGTTCAGCGATGCGGTGCAATCCGTGATGGGCTGGGACAACAAGAGCCCGCACGAATTCCGCCACGGCAAGGGCAAGCGCCTCGTCGATGTCATCGGGCCGGTCGGCTTGGAAGACCAGACCGCGGGCGAGTTCCAGGACGAGGCGGTGCTGACCGTGAAGGACTTCCTCGGCAAACGCCGGCTGCCGATCCGGATTCTCTATCGTTACGACTTCGCCGACGAATGGATTCACGAAATCGTCTTTGAAAAATGGACCGCTGGCGAAGGCGGCCCGGAAGTGCTCGAAGGCGCGCGCGCCTGCCCGCCGGAAGATTTCGGCGGCACCTTCCAATACATGCAGGCGCTGCATGGCGAAATCGAATGGGCCCACCCGGGCTACGACCCGGAAGCGTTCGATCCCAAGCTCGTCAGCTTCGAGCAGAAAAAGGCGGTGAAGAAGCGGAAGTGAGGAAAGGGTTGAGAGTCTGGAGTTGATAGTTAGAGGAAATTCGAAAGAGAGTTCCTTCTCTCAGCTCTCAACCTCCAGCCATTTTCCTTTTTGCGATCCTTTGCGCCTTTTTGCGGCTAAAATCATCTTCCTATTCAGCCCGGGCTCACGTTCCGCGCACCACGATCTTCTCCGCCGTGAGCCAGCGCCGGAGCACGGCGGGATTGGCGGTTAGATTGCCGAGCATCCGCCATTTCGAGCGTTGCAACACGACCGCCTCCGCGCGGCTTTCATCGACCACGCACCACGGCTCCGACCCGGAGGAATGGACGAAACGGAAGCCCTCGCCACCGACAATCAAGAACGCGACGTGGCTGTCCAGCCCGACGATATAAACGCCCGGCTCGCGTCCTTCCACCTTCGTGGCGAAAGCCTGGTAATCCTCGCCGACCGTCAAACTGCACGACTCCTTCGGCACGAACGAGCGCAGGATGTTTTCCGAAGCCTGCTGCGCGAGCTGATAGCGATTCACCTGGAATCCCGCGTCCTTCAACACCGTGGCCACGAAATACCCGCAGGCGATCTTGCCCTCGCCCGGTCCCTTCGCCGTGCCGTGAAAATCCCAAGGCGTGCCGAGCCAGCAATGCATCATGGCGGGCAAGGCGTTCTCTAACAAAATCCTCGCGTCCGCCTCCACCGCCGCCCGCTCGGCGGCGGTTTTCGCCCGGCGGTGCTTTGCGGCAAGCTCCTTCCGCCAACGCTCCAAATCGGCGGTCAACACGGCGTAAGTCCCGGGATCCGGCCGGGGTTTCTGCCTCACCGTCGTGGTCGCCGGCAGCCGTAAAAATTCGGCCAACGGAGCGCGAAACCACCAGCCCGCACTTCCGGCGATGGCCAGCATCAGGATCAGCAGCAGCCAGCGTTTTCGCATTGCCGGAGGCTAGGATGTCTTAACTCCGGTCACAAGCTTTGTGAAAGCAACGGTCATGACTACGGATTTTCGTGACGATTCAGGTATGTCCTCCGGGAACGTTGAGCCCCAGCTCGGCGAGAAAACGAAACGCGCCAAGCTGGGGCTTGGCGCTCCCGGGGGCGGCCTATTTCCATCCCCGCTACCTCACCATCCCCCACCCAGCGCCTTGTAAAGGTTCACCGAATTGATGGAACGGGCGAGGCGGAGCTGGATGAGGGTCTGGCGGGCGCTGTAGAGATCGAGGCTGGCGGTTAGAACTTCGAAGTAACTGTCCAGACCCTTGGTGTAGCGGGCGTTGGCGAGGTCGGCGCGCTTTTGTTGGGCGGCGACGAGGCCTTCGGTGGCGGTGATGCGCTCGGCCAGGCCGCTGCGGGCGGCGAGGCTGTCGGCCACTTCGCGGAAGCCGGTCTGGATGGCTTTCTCATAGCTGGCGATCTCGATTTTCTTGGAGATTTCCGCGGACTCGATTCCCGCCCGGCCGCGACCTCCCGCGAAAATCGGGACGTTCAGTTGCGGGGAAAACAACCAGCTGCCGGTGCCGTTGGCGAAAAGTCCGGAAAGGCTGCGGCTGGCGGTGCCGCCATTGGCGGTGAGGGTGACGCTGGGGAAAAGCACGGCGCGGGCCGCTCCGATGTTGGCGTTCGCGGCACGGAGCTGGTGCTCGGCCTCGCGGATGTCGGGGCGCCGATAGAGAAGATCGGAGGAAACCCCGGCTTTCACATCGGCGACGATGACTTGATCCAGCGAACGGCCTTTCGGCAGATTGGCAGGCAGGGAGCCGCCGGCGAGGAAGACGAGCGAGTTGTTGACTTCCGTGATGCGCTGGCGGAACGCGGCGAGGTCGGACTTCGCCGTCTGGCGCTGGACTTCGATCGAGCTGAGGTCGAGCTCGGAAACCGTGCCGGCGTCAAAGCGCTGCTTCACGATCTCGTAAGCGGCGTTGAAGCTGTCGTAAGTCTGCTGTGAGAGTTCGGTTTGTTCCTGCAGCGCGCGTTCGGCGAGGTATTGGTTGGCGACTGCGGCGACGAGCGAGATTTGCGCGCCGACACGGGCGGCGTCGCTGGCGAAATAGGTTTCCAGGGCCGCGTTGTTCATGCTGCGGATGCGGCCGAAGAGATCCAGCTCGTAGGAAACCAAGCCGACGGAGAGGTCGTAGGAACCGGTGGATGAGGATCCCCCGTTAGAGCCGGAGGGGCCAACCCCGCGCCGCCGTTCGGCGGAACCCATGCCCCGGATGTAGGGAAACAGCTCGCCGTGGGAAATGGCATACTGGGCGCGGGCCTGCTCGACATTCAGCGCGGCGATGCGGAGGTCGCGGTTGTTCGCCAGCGAGGTTTCGACGAGTTTTTTCAGCCGCGGATCGGAGAAGAATTTCTGCCAGGCGATGTCGGCGGATACCTCGCCGCCGGTTTTTCCGGGAAAGCGGGCGGATACCGGCGAGGCCACCGGATCAAGTTGCGGAGTCAGGTTGCAGGCGCTGGTTAGCAGGGACAGGACGAGGATGGACGGCTTACGCATGGTGGATTTCTCCTTTTTGGGATTCGGGTGTAGGGGCGGACGGAGTTTGTTCTCCGCTGAAACGGGCGACAATTCTGCTCACCACCACAAAGAACACCGGCACGAGGAAGATCGCGAGGAATGTGCCGGTGATCATCCCGCCAGTCACGCCCGTTCCGATCGCGTTCTGGCTGGCGGAGCCGGCACCGGTGCTGATGACCAGCGGCAACACGCCGAGCACGAAGGCCATCGAGGTCATGAGGATGGGCCGCAGCCGGAGCCTCACCGCCTGCAGAATGGAGTCGATCAGGCTTTTTCCTTCCTTCTGAAGATCGAGTGCGAACTCGATGATGAGGATGGCGTTCTTGGTGGACAGACCGACGGTGGTTAGAAGGCCGACTTTGAAATAGACGTCATTCGGCAGGTCCCGCAGGGAAACGGCGGCCAGCGCGCCGAGAATGCCGAGCGGCACCACGAGAATGACGGCGACGGGGATCGACCAGCTTTCATAAAGCGCCGCGAGGCACAGGAAAACGATCAGCAGTGAAATGCCGTAGAGCATCGGCGCCTGGTTGCCGGAAATCCGTTCTTCCAGAGACTGGCCGCTCCAGGAGAAACCGATGCCGCGGGGAAGCTGCTCGGCCATTTTCTCCATTTCCAGCATCGCGTCTCCCGAGCTGAGTCCCGGCGCGGCGGAACCCACGATGTTGACGGAGGGAATGCCGTTATACCGCTGGAGCTGTGGCGAGCCGAAGGCCCAGCGGATGGTGGTGAACGCGGACAGGGGAACCATCCCGCCGGTTTTGTTGCGGAGATAGACTTTTCCCAAATCCTCGGGAGTCATCCGGAACGGCGCGTCTAACTGGACGATGACGCGCTGGATGCGGGGGCCGTTCACGAAATTGTTCACATAGCTCGAACCGAAGGCGGTCTGCATCGCCGCGTTGATGTCTCCCAGCGAAACGCCGAGCGCGCCGGCCTTGTCCTGGTCGAGGTCGATCTTCATCTGCGCCGCGTCGGCCAGGCCTTGCGGGCGGACCTGCATCAGCGCGGGATTGTTCGCCGCCATGCCGAGGAGCTGGCCGCTGGCCGCCATCAGCGTGTCATGGCCCACGCCGCCCACATCCTGAAGCCAGAAATCGAAACCGGACGAGGTGCCCAGCTCGGGAATGGCCGGTGGATTGAGCGAGAAAACCATCGCGTCTTTGATCCCGCCGAGACCGATCAAAGCGCGCTGGATCACGGCCTGCACGCGGTGCGTCTTGCCCTTGCGCTCTTCCCACGGCTTGAGCCGGATGAAGGCGAGCGCCGAGTTCTGCGCGCGTCCAGCGAAGCTGAAACCGGCCACGGTGAAGTAGTGCTCGACCTCCGGCTGCTTCGCCAAATATTCCTCCACTTTCAACAGCGCCTCGCCGGTGCGGGCGTCGGTCGCGCCGACGGGCAGCGAGATGAGTGTCAGGAAATAGCCCTGGTCCTCCTCCGGCAGGAACGCGGACGGCATCCGTTTATACAAGCCGACCACCAGCGCCATGATGACCACCAGACTCACGATGCCGATGGAAGTCCGTTTCACCAGCACGCCCACCCAGCCTTGATAGCGATGCGTGAAGGCGTCGAAGGTGCGGTTGAACCAGCCGAAAAATCCCCGCTTGGCGTGATGGTGGCCCGCCTCCACTTGTTTCAGCAGCGTGCCGCAGAGCGCCGGCGTCAGCGTCAGCGCGAGGAATACCGAGAACAGCATGCACGACACCATCGACATCGTGAACTGCCGGTAAATCGTCCCCACCGAGCCGCCGAAGAACGCCATCGGGATGAACACGGCCGTTAGAACCACCGAGATCCCGATGAGCGCGCCGGTGATCTGGCCCATCGCCTTGCGCGTGGCCTCCTTCGCCGGAAGCCCTTCCTCGCTCATGATGCGCTCGACGTTTTCCACGACCACGATCGCGTCGTCCACCAGGATGCCGATGGCGAGCACCATGCCGAACATGGTCAGCACGTTGATCGAGAACCCGAAGGCGGCGAGAATGCCGCATGTGCCTAACAAGGCCACCGGCACCACCAGCGTCGGGATCAGCGTGGCGCGGATGTTCTGCAGGAACAGATACATCACGAGGAACACCAGGATGATCGCCTCGACGAGAGTTTTGAGCACTTCATTGACCGAGATTTTAACAAACAGCGAGGTGTCCAGCGGGAAGTCCACCTTCACGCCCGGCGGGAAGAATTCCTTGAGCCGGTCCACCTCGGCCCGCACGGCGGCGGCGGTGTCCAGGGCGTTGGCCGTCGGGGAAAGCTTGATGGCCGCGGCGCTGGTGGGCTTGCCGTCGATGCGCGCCTTGATCGAGTAATCCTGGCCGCCGAGCTCGACGCGGGCCACGTCGCGCAGATAGACGCGCGAGCCGTCCGGATTCACGCGGAGGACGATGCCCTTGAACTCTTCCACCTCGCGCAGGGTCGCGCGGCCCTGCAGAATCACGTTGAGCTGCTGGCCCGCCACCGCGGGCAATTGGCCGAGCTGGCCGACGGGCACCTGGGTGTTCTGGACCTGCACCGCCGCGGAAACGTCAGCGGGTGTTAGATTGAAGCTGACCAGTTTGTCCGGATCCAGCCAGATGCGCATCGCATACTGGGTGCCGAACTGGATCACCTCGCCGACGCCGGAGACGCGGCGGAGCGGATCGAGCACGCTGGCAGACAGGTAATTTCCCAAGCCGATGGCGTCCATCTTGCCGTCCTCGGAGGAGAGCGCGATGAACATCATGAAATTCCGCGTCGCCTTGGCGACCACCACGCCCTGCTGCTGGACGGTCTGCGGCAGGCTGGGAGTGGCGAGCTGGACCTTGTTCTGCACCTGCACCTGCGCCACGTCCGGATCGGTGCCGGGCTTGAAATAGAGCGTGATGATCGCCGTGCCGTTCGCATCGCTGGCGGACGACATGTAGAGCAGGTTGTCGATGCCGTTGAGCTGTTGCTCGATGACGGAGGTGACGGTGTCCGCGAGGGTTTCCGCCGAGGCTCCGGCATAGTTCGCGGTGATGGAAATGGATGGCGGCGCGACGCTCGGATACTGGGCGACGGGCAGCCCCTTGAGCGCGATGACGCCGAGGACGCAGATGAGAATGGAGATCACCCAGGCGAAAACCGGGCGGTCGATGAAAAAGCGGGCCATGGGAAATCAGTTTTTGTTAGCGTTAGACGGTGCGGCCGGGACGAACGGCTCGGGAACGACCGGCGCGCCGGGCTTCGCTTTTAAAAGGCCCTCGACGATCACGCGCTCGCCGGCCTGCAGGCCGGAGGTGACGATCCATTTGTCCCCCGACACCTCGCCGGTCTGGACCATGCGGAGCTGGGCGTGGTTCGAGTCATCGATGACCATCACCGTGCCGGTGCCGCCGAGGCCGCGGGTGACGGCGCGCTGGGGAACGGTGATCGCGTTTTCCTGAACGGACTGCACCACCCGCGCGCGGGCGAACATGCCGGGCAGAAGATCGCGCTTGGGATTGGGAAATTCCGCGCGCAGGGAAACCATGCCCGTCGTTTCATCCACCGAGACTTCGGAAAAAAGCACGCGTCCGGGCTGGTCGTATTCGCTGCCGTCGTGCAGCAGCAGCGTGACCTTGTTGTCATTGCTCCCCGCCTTTTTCACGGCTAACAGATCCACGCTGGTCTGGGTGAAGTCGAAATGGATCGGATCAAGCTGCTGGATGACCGCGAGCTTGGTGGCATCGCCCTGGCCGACGAGCGCGCCCTCGGTCACCAGCGCCTTGCCGATGCGGCCGGAAATCGGCGCGGTCACGGTGGCGTAGCCCAGATTGAGCTCGGCGGTGGCCAGCGAGGCCTTCGCGGCTAACAGCTCCGCCGCCGCGATATTCACGGCGGACTCGGCATCATCCGCGTCCTGCTTGCTGACGGCGTGCAGCGTCACCAGCTCGCGGAAGCGCGTCACCTGGTTTTCCGCCTTTTTGGCGTTCGCCTCGGCCTTGGCCAGATTCGCCGCCGCGTTGTCTCTGGCGGCCTTCAAGGGCGCGGGATCAATGAGGAAAAGCACGTCGCCCGCCTTGACGTCCGCGCCTTCCTCGAAGACCCGCTTCAGCAGGATTCCGGAGACCCGTGCCCGGATTTCCGCGACGCGCAGGGCGTCGATGCGGCCCGGAAGATCGCGCGTGATCGTCACCGTTTCCGAAGCGGCGTGGACAAACGTCACCGCCGCGGGCGGCATTTGCGGCATCGCCGGAGCGGCTTTTTTACCGCAGCTTGGCAGCAGCCAGAGGAGTGAGAGAGGGAGGAAGAATAGCGGGCGCATGGGAAAATGACAGGAAGGTTCAAACGGTCGTTCGGCGGAGCGGCTACCATTGTCCGGCATTCGTGGAAATCGGAATGACTTTGATGTTTCCATGCTGGTAACTTCAGATTACCAGTCTCTGCGGATGGAACTCAGACATTTGCGATATTTCGTGGCGGTGGCGGAAGAGCTGAGCTTTCGCAAGGCGGCCCAGCGCCTGAATGTGAGTCGGCCCGCGCTCAGCAAGCAAGTCAAGGATCTGGAAAACGAGATCGCCGTGAAATTGTTAGAGCGGGACACGGTGAGCGTTTCCCTGACCAAGGCCGGGGAAATCTTCCTTGCGGACGCGCAAAAACTGCTGGCGCAGGCCGGGCAGGCGATCGAGCGCGCGAGCCAGGCCCAATCCGGCCACCGCGGCAAGCTGCGGATCGGCAGCGTGGGCATCATCGCCACCGATTTCCTGCCGAAGACGCTCAAGCTCTTCCATCAGAAATACCCCGGCGTGGAGGTCGCCTTCGTCGAAATGCTGCCGGAGGAACAGCTCGACGCGCTGGCCAAGGGCAAGATCGACATCGGTTTCGCCTACAGCCTGGAAATCGAAAAAATCCCCAGCTTGCACAGCCTGTGCGTGATCCGCTCGGTTTACGGAATCGCCGTTTCCCGCCAGCATCCCCTGGCGGCGCGCAGTGAAGTCACCCTCCGGGAAATCCTCTCAGAGACGCTGCTCTGCCTCGGTCGCTCGGGGCATGGCGACACGATTTGCAAGATTTATACGAGCGAGGGACTCGAACACGACAAGGTCCGCCAAGTTGAAGGGTTCGATTCCATGCTCACGCTCATCGCCGCGGACCAGGGCGTTTCACTGCTGCCCCGGGTGTTGGATCTGGCGCATCAGGACATCGTCATTCTGCCGATCACGACCACGGCGGCGGATCTCGATTTCCACATGTTGACCGTCTGGCAGCGGCACATGCCGTCCCACCACATCAAGCACTTCATCCAGTTGCTGGAAGAGCGGGTGCTCGGTTCAGGCGCGCGCGTGTGAACCGCGATCAGCAATCCGCCTGACAACAAACAAGGGGCGATATCCGATCGCCCCGCCCATGAGATGCCAATGAAAAGCGCCTTGCTCGTCTCATTGGCTTTTCCATGGGCACGGCGGACGGATTCCGCCGCTCCCTGAGGCAGAGTGTCCATTCCTTGCCACCCCTTACGTTCCGCGCTATACTTGACAAACCCATGAACCCTAACACCCCCTTCACCGATCCTCCCATCTTCTCTTCCAAGCGAATCTCCCGGCTGGCGGATACCATGGCGATCGCGGCGGAAGAGTTTGCGGAAATCATCCGGCATGGCGCGTCTCATGTCTATCCCGCCGGAGCCTATCTGTTTCACGAATCCATGCCGCGCTTGTGGATGGGCATCGTGGAGGAGGGCGAGGTGGAAATCATCCGTGGCAACCACGGCCACACCACGCGGCTCGCCACGCTTACCCGCGGCAGCGCCTTCAGCGAGGGCATCCTGCTGGACGATCTCCCGCACTCGGCCTCCGGCGTGGCGCTGACGGAAGTCCGCGTCTGGCTGATTCCACGGGCGGTTTTTGAAACGCTGCGGGAGGAGAAACCGGAGGTGTTTTATCGGATGGTCGGCCACGTCGCCCGGCGGTTGAGCGCGCGGCTCAAGGCGGCCAACGAGCACTTGGTCACCGGCGTTTCCCCGGTCGTGGCGAGTTGGCGCAAGGAGCACGACTCGCTGGGCGAGCGCGAGCTGCCGGACACCGCTTATTACGGCGTGCAAACCCTGCGCGGCATCGAGAATTTCCCGATCTCCGGCATTCCGCTGCACCATTTCAGCCACTTTGTCCGCAGTCTGGCCTATGTGAAAAAAGCCGCCGCGCTGGCGAACCGGGACCTCGGCGTGGTGCAGCCGGAACGGGCGGATGCGATCATCGCCGCCTGCGACGAAATCATCGCCGGGAAATGGCACCAACATTTCGCCATCGACATGATCCAGGGCGGAGCCGGCACCTCCACCAACATGAATGCCAACGAGGTTATCGCCAACCGCGCCCTCGAAATCCTCGGCCACCGCAAGGGCCAATACGAATTCCTGCATCCGAACGACGACGTCAACCGCTCGCAATCCACCAACGACGCCTATCCCACCGCCATCAAGATCGGCGTGATTCTAACCATGCGCGACGCCGCCTCCGCGCTGCACGAGCTCAAGGCCGCGCTCAAGGTCAAGGCCGCGGAGTTTTCCGACGTTTTGAAAATGGGCCGCACCGAGAACCAGGACGCCGTGCCGATGACGCTCGGCCAGGAGTTCAGCGCCTACGCCGCCACCATCCGGGACGGCATCCGCTACATCGAGCGCACCGCGGAGGAGTTTCTGGAAGTGAACATGGGCGCCACCGCCGTCGGCACCGGTATCAACAGCCCGCCCGGCTATGCGGAGCTGTGTACCAGGCATCTCGCCGGAGTCAGCGGCCTGCCGGTTAGGCTTGCGGAAAACCTCGTGCAGTCCACCCAGGACAGCGGCCCGTTTTCCCTGATGAGCGGGGCGATGAAAACCGCCGCCGTCCAGCTTTCCAAAATTTGCAACGACCTCCGCTGGCTTTCGTCCGGTCCGCGCTGCGGGCTTTATGAAATCCGCCTGCCCGCCATGCAGCCCGGCTCCTCGATCATGCCCGGCAAGGTGAATCCGGTCATCCCGGAAATGGTCAGCCAGGTTTGCTATCAGATCATCGGCGCGGACCTAACAATCTCCATGGCCTGCGAGGCCGGCGAGCTGGAGTTGAACATGGCCGAGCCTGTCATCGCCTTCAATTTGTTCTTCGGCCTCACCTTGCTGCGGAACGCCGCCGTCGCCCTGCACACCCGCTGCATCTCCGGCATCGAGCCGAACCGCGGGCGCTGCCTGTCCTATGTGCGGAATTCCATCGGCCTCGTCACCGCGCTCAACCCCGTTCTCGGTTACGAGCGCAGCGCCGCCATCGCCAGGGAAGCCCTCGCCACCGGGGCGAGTGTTTACAGTCTCGTCTTGGAAAAAGGCTGGCTCGGCAAGGAGCAATTGGATGATTTGCTCACGCCGGAAAAGATGACGCGGCCGAGGTGAATGATGGGGGATTGCGAAATGGGGAAATGAAAATTGATCTTCCCTTCTTAAAAATGAAATCATCCCTACTAATAATGGCGATTTGCCCGGGCGGGAAAAGACGGCGGGCGGGCGAGGTGGCCGATGGTGTGGCGACCGGCTCCCGAGCCCGGAGGCCGGGTTAATTGCGTATTGGTTTTGGAGCAAGTGCGTAGGAGCTTTTTCTTGTGTGTATTGAGAAAATACATGACCAACGGCTTGCCTGTCGGGCGATCCCGCTCGCAAACCCCGCTTTCCGCCTCACATGAATATCAAGGAACTCCTCGTCCTGCACCATACACACGTCGATATCGGTTACACTCATCCGCAACATTTGGTGTGGGAAATGCACAGCCGCTATCTCGACGAGGCCCTCGAACACTGCGAGCGCACGTCCGGCTATCCGGAGGGCAGCCGGATGAAATGGACCTGCGAGGTGACGAGCGTGGCATTGCACTGGCTCAAGACCGCCTCGCCGCAGCAGGTCGAGCGGATGCGCAAGCTCGTGGCGAACGGGCAGATTGGTTTCGGCGCGATGCTCTATCACTGGACCGCGCTCCATCAGGAAGACATGCTGCGGGAGAGCCTGCTGGCGATCAGGATCGTGCGCGAGACGCTGGGTGCGAACATCCGTTTCGCGATGCAAACCGATGTCAACGGGACGCCGTGGAGCGTGCCGGACATGTTGCTGGACGCAGGCATCGAGGGGCTGATGATGAGCATTAACATCCACATGGGCGGTTTTCCGCTGTCGCGGCCGAAGGTTTTCCGCTGGGAGGCGCCGTCCGGACGCGACCTTACGGTTTACAGCGGGGAGCATTACAACGCGTTCACCCGCGAGGCCGGGCTGCGGATCGGCGCGCCGAGTTCCGGAGTCAGCCGGGATTTCCGGATCGGGACGATGCAGCAAGGGCTGGAGAACTATTTCGTGAGACTGGAGAAGAAGGGCTGGAACCACGACTTCGCCATTCTAACGGCCACGCATCCGTGCATGGACGACAACGGTCCGCCGAATCCGCATCTCCCCGAAGTGGTCCGCCAGTGGAATGAAAGCGGGCGCGCGCCATTCATCCGGATTGTCTCGCTTGAGGAAATGTTCGGGCGGATCGGCGCGCTTGGCAGGGACGCGCTTCCCGCCCACGGCGGCGATTGGACGGATTACTGGAGCAATGGCGTTTCCGCGTCCGCGCTGGATGTCACGATGTCCCGCCGCGGCCACGGGGCTTTGTGGGGTGCTCGCGCGCTGGAAACCTGCCTGCCATCCTCGGATGCCCGCACGCGGGCCGGTGCCGCGGCGGTGGAGGCATTGCACCTGGCGAATGAACACACCTGGAACATTTTCGCTTCCACCGGAGCCATGGGCACCGGGGGCAGCGGCCGCATCGAGCCCATCCCGGAAGCGGAGCAGCGGCTCTACAAGTCCGGTCAGTGCGCTTCCGCACTCACTTATTCGCGCATGGCGCGCCGCGACGCGCTCGACGCCTTGGCGGGCAATCCGCCGCAGTCGCCGCACGAGGAGGGGGTGTTGGTTTTCAATCCGGCGGAAACTGTCCGCCGCGTCTGTCTGCGTTTGCCGAATCCATTGATCGACGGAAACTATCAGCTCGTGGCTGGCACCAAGCACCGCATCGATGTGATCGAGGATGTCCTGGCGGGCACTCCGGCTACGGCGTGGGTCGGTCCGTTTGAAATCCCGCCTTTGTCGTATGCGACCGTGCCGCTTGCCGGGCTGCCTGGCGCGCCTGCGGAAACCGATGGCGAGAGCGGCGTGGATTTCATCCGCAGTCCGTTCTGGCGGGTGGGCTTCGATCCATCTTCGGGAGCGATTGTCTCGCTGCTCCACTTGGAATCGGGCAAAGAGTGTTTCGACCCGGCCAGCGGGTTTGACCTCTTCGGCCCGATCGAGGAATCGCTGGGCAAATCCACCCGGCTCGCCGATGAAATGCGCGATCCGCGGGCCTCGATGTTTTGCGCCACGGAACGCAATTTCGATGAAATCGTCCATGAGGACGGCAACGGCTGGGAAACTGGCTGGGAGGCGGTGCACAGCCGGCCCGGAGAGGCGAAACGGATCGAGGTCCGGGCGGATCTGGAGGGCGTTCATCTGGACCGCTGGTTTGAAATGCCCGG
>CAYXZE010000005.1:0-8370 GCA_964469395.1 uncultured Luteolibacter sp. | reverse complement strand
GCCTGTCCGGATGCGCCCATGTTCCAAATCGGCGGCTTGCACTATGGCCGCGACTTGCGGGACGCGAGCGGCCTCAACCAGGCCTTGCTCTTTGCCTGGCCGACGAACAATTACTGGAACACGAATTTCCGCGCCGCCCAGCCGGGGTATGTGCGGTTCCGCTATGAATTGACCCGCGGTCCGGTCTTTGATCCCGCCGCGTCCGCGCGTTTCGCGGCGGCGGCGGCCCGGCCGGTGATGTTCCATCCGGTCGTCTCGCTCGCGGCGGCACCGGCATCCGGCACGCTGGTGAGCGGACTGCCGGATTCTGTTTCGATCGTCTCGCTCAAGCCTGCCGGACCGGACGCGCTCATCCTCGTCCTGCGGAATCATGGTTCCGTTTCCTGTCCGGTCGCGCCCGTGTTTCCGGGGCGGCCGGCGTGTGTCTTCAGCCTAGCCGGTATTCTGGAGGAAACCCCGGTGCCGTTCGCGGCCGGCCGGCAGATGGAAATCCCCGCGCGCTCGGTGCTCGCGCTGCACGTGTCGTTCCACGGCTGATTGTTTTCTAACGGAAATCGAATTTATGAACATGACCTTACTCGACTGGACCGTCACGGCGGTAGTTCTCGGAGTCTTTATCTTCGTCGCGATGCACGCGAACCGCATGACGAAAAGCGTGGCCGACTACCTCGTCGCCGGTCGCGGTGCCGGACGCTACATGCTGACGGTTTCGTCGGGCACGGAATGGATCGGCGTGATCGCCATTTCCGCGATGTTCGAGGCCTTTTACATTGGCGGGCTGAACGCGATGTGGTGGTCGATGGCGACGACTCCTTTGTTCGCCTATTTGCAGATCTCGGGCTTTGGCATGTATCGCTTCCGTGAGACGCGGTCCATGACGATCGCCGAGTTTTTGGAAAAGCGTTACAGCCGCACGGTCCGGACGCTGGGTGCGGCCATCTCGTGGGTTTCCGGCATGGTGGCCTTCGGCTTCGTGCCGCTGATCACGGCGAAGTTTCTGATGGCGCTGATCGGCTTGCCGGCGGATTTCGCCTGCCTTGGTTTCCAGATTCCGACCTATCCGGTGGTGACCGCGCTGGTGGTGGGCCTGCCGCTGCTTTTCGTGCTTACCGGCGGCCACCTGACGGTGTTGGTGTCGGACTTCGTGCAGGGCATGTTCATGAATATCGCGGCGCTGGCGCTGGTATTCACGCTGCTATCCACCGTGTTTCAGTGGGACCATGTGGTGTTCGCGTTGATCGCCGGCGGTGGTGAAAACGCCTCGCTGCTCAACCCGCTGGCCACCTCGCAGATGGCGGACTTCGGCCCCGGTTTCTTTTTCACCGCCGTCATCCTCCAGGCGTATTCGGTGATGAGCAACGTGGCGGCGCAAGGGTTCACCGGCTCGGCCAAGAACGCCCATGAATTGCGGATGGGAAATCTGTTGGCACAAATCCGCTGGCAGGGCGTGCTGGTGTTTTTCATGGCCTTCGTGCTGGTGACGCACATGTATATGCACCACCCGGCGCATGCGGAAACCGCGGCGTCCATCAACCGCTCGATCGACCTGACGCTGGGCCAGCAGGGGGGCGACACGGGCGTGGTCGGCACCGTGGCCCGCACCCAGATGCTGGTGCCCACCGCCCTCACTTACATGTTGCCACACGGCCTGATCGGCCTGTTCTGTGCGATGATGGTGGCGGCGCTGATCAGCAGCTCCAACGCCATGACCCACGCCTGGGGCAGCGTTTTGATGCAGGACATCATCCTGCCCCTGCGTAGGAAGCCGCTCGATACCAAGCACCACATCTGGGCATTGCGCGCCTCGGTGCTGGCGGTGGCGCTCATCACCTTCGCCCTGAGCCTGTTGATCAAGCCCACCCAGAGCATCATGCAGTGTCTGGCGTTATTCGGCAGCCTGTGGCTCGGCAGTGCGGGGGCCGTCATCCTTGGCGGACTCTACTGGAAAAAAGGCACCACCAAGGCAGCCGTCATCACTCTGGTTTTCGGATTGGTGGTCGGCACCACGTTGCTCATCCTGACGCAACTGTGGGTGGGCATCGCGGAGCAAATTCCATCATTGCCCGCAAAATTCCCGCTGTCCGGCCAAGCGTCATACCTTGGCACCGCCTTCCTCAGCATCCTGCTTTACGTGGTGATTTCACTCCTGGACAAACAGCCGGACCACGACATGGACAAGCTGCTGCATCGCGGAAAACACACCGTGCCCAACGAGCTGCTGGCCCACGACCAGCCGGTGGCCGGTTGGCAGCGGATCTTCGGCATCACCCGCATGTTCAATCGCGAGGACCGCGTCACCGCTTATTTCCTGATGGGGTATTTCCTGCTCTCGCTGTTCGTATTTGCCGTCGGCATGATTATTGGCGTGCTCAAGCATCCCGCCGAAGCGCAATGGGCGAAATTCTGGGGCGTTTTCCTGATTGTCCAAGTGGGCTTGCTGGTGATCTCCACTCTTTGGCTCGGCATCGGCGGCGTGCGTGATATGCTGCGGCTCTTTACGGGCATCAAGAACGAACGGGTTGATGAAACCGACATCGGTGAAGTCAGTCACGAGAAGCACTAACAATTTCCACCATGATCTCACCCGTCACCATCGCCATCATCGGAGCCGGAAAACGCGGCGAAGCCTATGCCGCCTACGCGAAGCTGCATCCGGACCAGCTCCGGGTCGTCGCCGTGGCGGAACCGCGCGCGCTGCTCCGCGAACGCCTCGCCAAGGAACATTCGATCCCGCCGGAGATGTGTTTCGACGGCTACGAATCGTTCGCCCAACAGCCGAAGCTCGCCGACGCCGTGGCGATTTGCACCCAGGACCGCCTGCACCTCCAGCCGGTCGAGGCGCTCGCGCCGAAGGGTTATGCTGTTTTGTTAGAAAAGCCGATGTCGCCGGACCCGGTGGAATGCGAGGCGATCATCGACTGCGTCAGGAAACACGACACCCTGTTTGCCGTGTGCCACGTGCTGCTCTACACCGAGCTGACCACGAAACTCACCGAGCTGCTGCACGCGGGAGCCATTGGTGATCTGGTCACCGTGCAGCACCACGAGCCGGTGGCCTGGTGGCACCAGGCGCACTCGTTCGTGCGCGGGAACTGGCGGAATGAGGAGGAGTCCTCGTTCATGCTAATGGCCAAGAGCTGCCATGACATCGACTGGCTGCGTCACATCGTCGGGAAAAAATGCCGCCGCGTGGCCAGCTTCGGCTCGCTCCGTCATTTCAAGGCCTCCGAGGCTCCCGCCGGGGCGGGGGAGCGGTGCTGGGATTGCCAGGTGGAGGCGGAATGCCCGTACTCGGCCAAACGCATTTATCATACAAACTTCGGGCGCGACGAAATCGCCAACTACATCAACGACGTCATCACCGAAGGCATCAACACTAAAGAGGCCGTCGAGAACGCCCTCAAAACCGGCCCCTACGGCCGCTGCGTGTATGCCTGCGACAACGATGTGGTGGATAACCAAACCGTGATGTTGCAGTATGAGGACGACGTCACCGTTTCGTTCCTGATGACGGCCTTCACGCCCACCCGCAACCGCACCACCCGCCTCTGCGGCACCCGCGGCTACATCGAGACCGACTTTGTGAAAATCAAGGTCTTCGATTTCCTAACGGAATCGGAGACCGTTCACGACACGCACATCGCCGCGGATGCGGCCACCGCCGCTTCCGGACATGGCGGCGGCGACTATTACCTGATGAAAGCCTTCGTGCATGCCGTCGCCACCGGCGACACCCGCGGCATCCACTCCGGCCCGGACGCCACCTTGGAAAGTCACCGCACCGTTTTCGCTGCCGAGCATTCGCGCCGCAGCGGGAAAATGATGGATTTGTAAGACTCCGCCTCACTTTGACGGGTTGCCACCCGGGCCATTCAGAGTCAGGGTTTCGCAGTGTTCGTTGATCCGCCATTTTCCCGGCCCGCATTTCGGCTCGCGCTCGAGCCGCTTGCCCGGGGTGTCGCGCGCGCCCTGTGCTGGCTGCTTGCCGGCGTGGTGGCGGCGGATGCGGAAATGATTCCCCTGAAGTCCGTGGAGGCCAGCTTCCAAGGCGGAGACCCGGCGGCACTGGCCAAGGTGATCGACGGCGTCGAGGCCGGGGCGGAGGGTTGGTCGGTCGCGCCGAAGTTTTCGGTGCCGCACTCCCTGATCGTCCGCTGTGCCAGGCCGGTGGAGGCGACTGAGTTGGAAATCACCCTGTTTTTCCTTTCCGGCCAGCCGGGGGCGTCCATCGCCGAGTTCGAGCTGGCCTACACCACCGACAAGGAACCGTCCTTGAAGGGAAAGTGGATACCGCTGGAGGTTCAGCGCCAGGCCGCGAAAAACTCCATGCTCACTCTGCTTCCGTCCCACCGCCGTGTGCGCGCGAGCGTCCACCCCGCCGGTGAGAACAGCGTGGTTCCGGGCGATGTCTATCGGCTTGGAATCCAACTGCCGGGCGGCAAGGCCAGCGGGTTCCGGCTGCAGGTTTTCCCGCTATTGGATAAAGCGGGAAAGCCATACTCGATGGGCCGCGGCCCGCAGCGCGACTTTGTTCTCACGGAATTCCGGGTCGAGGAACATTACCGCGCCACCACCAATCTCGCGCTCAATCTCCCCGTGCGCAGCTCCCACCCGGCCCATTCGAGCCCGTCTCCGAACGCGCTCACCGACGGCCAGCCCTCCACTTTCGCACATCCTGAAGCGGGAAATCTCGGGGCGAAATTTCATTTCGAAATCGATCTCGGCCGGTCCGCCGCCCTCGATCACATCACTCTCCGGGGGCGCGGCGACAAATGGGCGGGAGACCGGCTTTCCCGCGTGAACCTGCGACTCTATGAGGACAACCCGAAAACGGGCGCGACACCGGTATGGGAAGGCCTCCACCGTGCCGATGGCAGCTTCCCGGCGCCCGGCGAGCACGATGTCATTCATGCGGGATTGGGAAAAGGAGACTTTCGCGGCAGATACCTCCGGTTGTCGTCGGACAGCCGGGTGGCCCATTCCCCGCAGTTTTCCGAGGTGGAAATCTATGAATCGCGCACCCCGGAACTCGTCGCGGTGTTCGCGGATGGCCGGAAAATCCCGGTCAACGGCGAGCTTCACCTCCCGTCCGGAGTGGACCGGCTTTCGGTCCGGCTCAAGATTCCGCAATCCGGCATGCCTGCCGGAGATTTGCTCCGCTGGCGGGTCCGCGGCGGCTTGGAAAAATGGCAGACCGCCCGCACGCTGACCCTCGACATGCCCTGCCCGCCGCGCGGCACGACCACGCTCGAAGTCCAGGCCCTCCACAGCGACCGCGAGTGGGACGCCACGGTCTTCAGTCTTCCCATCGTCCGCAAACATCTTTGGCAAACCTCCGGCTTCCAGGTGATCGCCGTGGTCGCCACGGTGTTGGGCTCGATGTCGCTGACCCGTTTCTTCACGAAGCGGCGCTCCGCGCGCAAGCTGGCCCTGGCCAATTCCCGGGCCGCCCTTGCCGAGGAGCGCACGCGCATCGCCCGCGATCTCCACGACGATCTCGGAGCCAACCTCGCCAGCATCGGACTGCTCACGGAAATCGCCGGCCGCTCGATGGACACCCCGGATCACGCCCGCCTTCAGTTGGAGAAAATCTACAACACGGCCGATGAACTCACCCGCCAGCTCCGCGCCGTCGTCTGGGCGGTGGATCCGGCGAATGACACGCTGGAAAGCTTCGCCCGCTACCTTCACGGCCACGCGGAAGACTACCTCGGGATGGCCGGAATCCGCTGTCATTTCACCAGCACCGAGGTCATGTCGGAGATTCACCTGCCGTCCTCCATCCGCCATCCCCTGCTGATGATTTCCAAGGAGGCCCTGCACAACATCGTCAAGCACGCCACCGCCACCGTCGTCACCTTCCGCATCGTCGTGGAAGATCGGCGCCTCGTCATCGAGATCGCGGACAACGGGTGCGGCATGCCGCCCCCGGAAGCCATGACGCCCGGCAACGGCCTGGCCAACATGCGTTCCCGCGCCGCCGCCATCGGCGCGACTTGCGAGATCCTCCCGCGGGGCGAGGGAGGCCAGCCGGCCACTCTTCAGGCGTCCAGGAAATCCGGCACCATCGTTCGTTTCATCCTCCCCCTGGACATTCGGAAAAACGGAAACTTGCATCCCTCCGTCCCACCCCCCACTCAAAGGCCATGACTCCATCCGCCCGCCCCACACCGCCCGAGGCATCTCCCATCCGCGTCGCCCTCGTCGAGGATCAGGCCGGGCTGCGCGATTCCTTGCGGGAAATCCTCGATGGCGGCACGGACATCACCTGTGTCGCCGCCTGCGCCCATGGCGAGCAGGCGGTGGCGGAACTGCCGCTCATCAAGCCCCAGGTCGTGTTCATGGACATCAACCTGCCCGGCATGGACGGCGTCACCTGCGTGCGGGAACTCGCACCCATCCTGCCGGAAACCCTCTTCGTCATGCTCTCGGTTTACGACAACATCGATGCCGTGTTCAGTTCGTTGGAAGCCGGTGCCTGCGGTTATTTGAAAAAGCCCGTCCGCGCCGCCGATCTCATCGCCGCCGCCCGCGATGTGGTGGCGGGCGGCTCGCCGATGTCCGCCAAGATCGCCCGCCTCGTCGTCCAGGCCTTCAAAAAACCCGCTCCGCAAAAGGCCCCCGAAGACGCCGATTTCGACCTCACCCCCCGCGAGCAGGAAATCCTCAACCTCCTCGTCGAGGGCTTCCTCTACAAGGAGATCGCCGACCAGCTCCAGGTCAGCGGCCACACCGTGCATTTCCATATCCGCAATATCTATCAGAAGTTACACGTCCGCTCCCGCGCCCAGGCCGTCGCCAAAGTGACGAAGAGATAGGAAGGAAGACAGAAGACGGCAAGACAGAAGATAGAAGATAGAAGATAGAAGATAGAAGAGAAAGAGGGTGATTCGAGGCTTTCTCCTTCCGGGTGTTTTGATTCGGGATTGGAGTGGGGTTTGTCCATATCCGCTTCGCTTCCGTTGCGACAGGAATGTCGCAACTCCAAACTTTTCCACCTTTCTTTCGCCGGGCGAGGCGGGATGGATTCGTTAGAGCTGGCTCTTCGCCAGCGCGGCGGCCACGAAGCCCGCGAAGAGCGGGTGCGGGTGGTTGGGCTTGGACTGGAACTCGGGGTGGAATTGCGCGCCGATGTAGAACGGGTGTTCCGGTAGTTCGACGATTTCCACGAGCCCTTCATCCGCGGAGACCGAGGAAATGACGAGCCCGGCTTCCTGCAGGCGGTCCTGATAGTCGGAATTGAACTCATACCGGTGGCGGTGGCGTTCGTGGATGCGGTCCGCATTTCCATAGAGATCGGCGGCGCGGGTGCCGGTGAAGAGGATGGATTCGGAGGAACCGAGGCGCATGGTGGCTCCCATGTCTTCGACTCCTTTTTGCTCTTCCTGCAAACAGATCACCGGATATTTGGTGGTTTTGTCGAACTCGGTGGAGTTCGCCTCCTTGAGGCCGCAGACGTTGCGGGCGAACTCGATGGTCGCGATCTGCATGCCGAGGCAAATGCCGAAATAGGGAATCTTGTTCTCGCGGGCATACTTGGCGGCGAGAATCTTGCCTTCCGTGCCGCGGTCGCCGAAACCGCCGGGAACCAGAATGCCATCGACATCGCCGATGACGGACTTGGCTCCGTGGTCTTCGATGGCCTCCGCCTCCACGCGGACGATGTGGACCTTGGTGTCGTGATGGGCGCCAGCGTGGATGAGGGATTCGTAAATCGATTTGTAGGCGTCCTGCAGCTCGATGTATTTGCCAGCGACGGCGATGGTGACCTTGTGCTTCGGATGGATGACGCGCTGGACGAAGCGCTCCCAATCCTCAAGCGCGGGCGACGGCGTGTGGCCGAGGCCGATCTTGTCCACGACGAGGCGGTCGATCTTGTCCCGGCGCAGGTCCAGCGGGCATTCGTAAATCGTGTGGGCGACGTCGCGGAAGGCGACGACGTTCCTGCGCTCGACGTTGCAGAACATTGCGATCTTCCTGCGGTTGTCCTCGTCGAGGTCGGCCTCGGTGCGGCAGATGATGATGTCCGGCTGGATGCCGAGCTCGCGGAGTTTCGCGACGGACTGCTGGGTGGGCTTGGTTTTCACTTCGCCGGCGGCCTTGATGTAAGGGAGCAGCGTGACGTGGATGAAGCAGACGTTTTCCTTGCCGACTTCGAGCGCGAACTGGCGCAGGGCCTCGATGAACAGCAGGCCTTCCATGTCGCCGACGGTGCCGCCGATTTCGGTGATGAGGACGTCGGTGTTCGGGTTGTCCAGCGTCACCTGATGCATGCGGGATTTGATCTCGTCGGTGACGTGGGGGATGAACTGGACGGTTTTTCCGAGGTATTCGCCGCGGCGTTCCTTTTTAATGACCGCGTCGAAGACT
>CAYXZE010000004.1:26587-30480 GCA_964469395.1 uncultured Luteolibacter sp. | reverse complement strand
ACGCGCCCACCTCCTCGAGCTCCGCGCCGCCGGCATCGGGCACAAGACCGCCGCCCAGCGCGCCGGGCTGTCCCCCTCGTCGGTAGCGAAGATCCTGTACGGCGACCCCGCCCGCGGTGTCGAACCGACCCGACGGGTCCGACCCGAAACAGCGTCGAAGCTCCTCGCCGTCATGCCATCCGACCTGGCCGACGGTGCCCTCGTCGACGCCGCCCCGACCTGGCACACAATCGACCGGCTCCTGTCACGTGGCTGGACGAAAGCCGCGATCGGTCGGGCCATAGGCCAAACCAACGGCACCCTCCAGCTCCGAGGCGACCGCATCACCCACGGCAACGCCCAAGCCGTCGCCAAGCTGCTCGACCAGCCCGTCCCAGCCGACGTCGGCATCGCCTGGTCCGCCCACCACCAGGCCGCCGCGCACATCGAACCCGAGCCCGTCGAGACACCCGTCGACATCGGCGCCGAACGGGCCCACGAATACCAGGTCCTCCTCGCCCAGATCGCCGACGCCGTCTCCGACCGTGACGCCCTCTGGCGCCGACGGGCCGCATGCCGCAACCAGCCGACCTGGATGTTCTTCCCCGGCCGAGGCGACAACGAAACCGTCAAGGCCGCCCTCGCCGTGTGCGCCTCCTGCCCGGTCGCTGACCAGTGCCTCGAGGTCAATGGCATGCGCCGTGAGGGGATCTTCGGTGGCCTCACCGCCCGGCAGCGCCAGGAACGTCGACGAGTGCAGGTCGCAGCATGACCGCCATCGTGATCGAGGTCGGTGGTGTGCTCGCCGGCGCAGCGTGCACCTGGTTCGCGTGTTGGATGCGCAAACCCGAGATCGATCGGATCCGACTGGCCCGCGACATCGCCGAGCTGCAGGTCGTGGATCTCCAGGCCGAGCTCGCCGCCGAAGCCACGATCGCTCGCACCCTGCGCGCTGAGTTGGACGGCCGGCCCGTGTCCACCGCGAGCGTCGAGCATCGCACGATCACGAACTTCGAGTACCTGCGTTTGCTTCGCAAAGCCGAGGTGTACGACGCGTGGGCGGCGACCGCCCCGGGCAACACGATCCACGAACTGACCGACCCGGACTGCCACGACAAAGCCTCCCAGCCTCACGTGCAGCTCAACCCGATCGGCGCCGACTGATGCCCGCCGTGCACACCGGCCAGCTGGTGCCCCGCCACCGCACCCCCGACACCGGCCGCGCCATCGAGGCCGACCGCATCGAGCTCGGCGAGCGCGCCGCCTACGACCTCCACGTCCGACCGTTCGTCGGCTTCCACGGCAACTACCGACCACCAACCCCCATCCCCGCACCGAAGGACACGCCCATGACCATCACCGAAGAGCCCACCGCCCAATCCGTGCTGCTCGACATCCCACTCGACCAGCTCCACGCCCGCCCCGACAACGTCCGCGAGCACGTCGACGGCACCGACCTCGTCCCCTCGATCAACGCTGTCGGCATCCTGCAGCCGCTCAACGTCACCGCCCGGGCCGACGGCACCGGCTACGACGTCAACGCCGGCCACCGCCGCCTCCACGGCGCCCAACTCGCCGGCCTCGACACCGTGCCCTGCTACGTCGACGACCGGTTCGAGGAGGGCTGGGAGATCAGCGAGGCGATGCTCATCGAGAACCTGATGCGCACCGACCTCAATCCGGTCGAAGAGGCCCGCGGGTACCGCGTCCTCGTCGATGCGGGCCGCAACCAGAAGCAGGTCGCCGAAGCGATCGGCGTCAGTCAGTCAGTCGTGTCGCGCCGGCTCAAGCTCCTCGAGCTGCCCGACGTCGGGCTCGAGCGCGTCGTCGCCGGCGACCTCTCCCTCGAGGATGCTGAGCAGTACCTCAAGCTGCCCGAGGACCAGATGGTCACTGCCGTCGCCCGGTGGTGGAACAGTGAGACCGTCCGAACCGAGCTCAACCGCATCGCCCTCAACGACAAGCGGACCGGGCTCATCAAGTCGCTCCGTGAAGACGGTCAGTACGTGTTCGACGAGTGCAAGAACTGGGGGCCGTTCGACCATCCAGACGACCCCGGCCGCACCGTCCAACGTCACTCGTACATCGGCGATCCCGACGGCTACGTGATGGGCGAGCACTTCGCCGGGTTCTACATCGACGGCAACGCCAAGGCCTACGCCGTGTTCTACGACGACATCGTCGAAGCCGACATCGAAGACGACGCCGAACCCGCAGCTGACCCCAAGGTCGAAGCACGCCGCCAGGCCGAAGCCGCCGAGTTCCGCGAGCAACAGGCCCTCACCAACGCCCGCCGCGAGCACGCCGAAGCGTTCCTCGCCGGGCTCGCCGCGGCCGATCCGACCCCTGCCGAGCTGCTCCGAGCGCTCACCGCTCTCGTCCTCTACGACGACAACGACATGGGTTACCTCGAAGACCGACTGGTCACCCTCGGCCTCCTCGACCGGGACGCATGGGAGGCCGCCGAGGGGCGCACCGCGGAGGACGCCCTCATCGCGTCGGCGCTCGATTCCATCAGCGACACCGACCTGGCCCGCCTGTGCATGCTGTCTGCCGCCGACCGGATCAGCTACGACCTCCGGCAGGGCCTGGGGGCGCAGGGCGGTCCGTCGTTCTCCGAGAAGCTGGCCGACGCGCTCGGCTTCGTTCCCCTCGAGGTCGAGCCGATCGTCGAGTGCACCGAGCCGGATGCGGAGGCGGCGTGATGGCCCGCACCCGCAACCGACAGCGGGGGAGCAGAGGCCGCCGCCGCGTCGAACCCGAACGCCTCGCACTCCTCGGCCACGCCAAGCAGCGCGGCCCCATCCAACTCGCCGACGGCCGCGAAGCGTGGCTCACATTCGTGCAGCCCCACGGGCACACCTGCCGGGTCGCGTTCGCGAGCGGCAACCAGGCCACCGTCCCGATCTCGACGATCACCATCGTCGAGGACCAGGGGAGGACCGCTGCATGACCCTCGTCATCCTCCTCATCGCTGTGCCGGTCATCGCCGGCGGCATCGGATTCCTCGCGCTCACCCGGGCCCGCCCGACCGACACCGTCCACGACCACCAAGAATTCCTCAGCCACCTACCCCGCCGCGGCAACGACCCCACCGGGGCGCCGGAATGACCCCCCAACCGGCCACCGTTGAACGGCTCGTCATCGCGCTCCCATGCGGTCACCTCGTCGACAACAACCCCACCACGACCTTCACCCTCCACTGCACCCACTGCGACCGCTCCTGGACCGCTCACCGCAAATCCGGTGTCCTTGAACTCACAGCGCAGACCCACCCGTGATGCGAATCCGGCTCGACATCAACGGCACCGAGATCCGCACCATCGAAGTCATCAACCGCGGCCACCCCGACTGCCAAGACCACGAACCCCACGACGACATGTCCGACCTGCGCCTCTACGAATGGCGCACCGCCGGGCTCACCGGGACCCTCCAACACTCCCGGAGCGACGGCGCCGAGATGCTCGCCATGCTCGCCCTCGCATCCATCGTCGACGCACAAGCCGAGAACCAGAACCGATGACCCTCACAGTCCTCGAGTACGAGCTCCTCGTCGAACACCTCCGCGACCGCACCGACCCGTGCACACCCCTCGCCCGAGACATTGCCGTCCGCAACCTCCACTGGACCCTCGCCGGCGGCTGGGACCCCGACAGCGACGCCGGCGGCGCCACCGAAACCTGCTGTGCCATCTGCGACCTCCCCTTCAGCGGCCGCTTCGTCGGCCTCGCCTGGGAAGACCGCCACACCCTCACCGACGGCACCGACTGCCACCCCGACTGCTGCCCCGACCCCCGCTGCAAACCATGACCCGCTGGCCCTACCGACCACTCCACCAGCACGCCTTCCCCCACTGCGGCGCCGGCGGCGACCAGTGCTTCCACGCCGGCACGATCGCCGAGCACGTCCACGTC
>CAYXZE010000004.1:0-26487 GCA_964469395.1 uncultured Luteolibacter sp. | reverse complement strand
CACCACCCCCCAAGAACGCAAGCACATCCGCGCCACCAACAACATCACCGCCGTCGACGACAACCTCGACCGCATCCTCGACCTCCACCCCAACACGCCCGAACCAGAAGAGGACCACGCCGCATGACCACCAACGAAGCAACCGCCGCCTGGCTCGACGAACACCACGTCAAACACCGCTGGGTCGAGCAGCTCCCCATCGACCAGATCGACATGGCCCGCTCCCTCCAGAACCAGGCCCGCCTCGAAGCCCTCGACCCCGACACCGTCGACCGCTACACCGTCGACTACTCCAACGGCGCCACGTTCCCCGCCGTCGTCGCCTACAAGCCGTCCGCCCGAGCCACCAAGTTCGTGCTCATCGGCGGCAACCACCGCATCACCAGCGCCCAAGCAGCCGGCCGCCAAACCCACCCCGCGTTCGTCATCGACGAGATCGAACCCGAGCTCGTCACCTTCCTCGGCTACGACGACAACCGCCGCCACGGCCGACCCCCCTCACGGCGCGAACTCGTCGCCCAAGCCGTCCACCTCGTCAACCAAGGCTGGACCGGACTCGACGCCGCCAACGCCCTCGGCATCGCCCAATCCGAAGTCTCCAACGCCATCAACGTCGCCCGCTCCAGCGCCCGCGCCTCCACGCTCAAGGTGAAGGGCTACGACGCCCTCCCCAACATCGCCCGCGTCGAGCTCGGCCGCATCACCCTCGACCCCGCCTTCGCCGCGGCCACCAAGGTCGCCGTCGTCACCGGCATGTCCGGAGGCGACGCCGCCAAGTTCGCCAAACGGATCCGCAAAGCCCCCACCGAAACCGACGCCCTCAAAATCATCGACGACGAGCTCGAAGAGCGCCGCGCGGTCGCCCAAGGCACCGTCGGCGGCAAAGTCCGCAAGATGTCCGACTACGCCAAGGTCGCCATGGCCTGCACCTCGATCGTCGACATCGTCCCCACCGAGTACGTCGCCTCCCTGCCCGACAACTCACCGGAGGCCCGCGCCAAGCTCCGTGAACGCCTCCAGGAAACCCAGGGCAAGCTCAACCAGCTCGAACGGGCACTCGGCGGCCGGGCCAAACGGTGAACCCGAAGAGCCAGACCCGGATCCGTCTCGACGAAGTCCTCGCTGACGGCGACTGGCACCTGGTCGACGACGTCATCACCACGATCATGGGCACCGTTGCACCAGGCGCAGCCGCACGCCACGCCGAAAAGCTCCGGCTCCACTGCGCCACCCCAGGCCACCCCTCCTCGACCGAACGCCAGCGAGGCGACACCGACACTGCTATCCGGGTCGGACAGAGAGCCCTCGCCCGACAGGTCCTTGTCACCGCCGTCCGCTGGGGGCCATACGAACGCGACGGCGACTGCATCCGCCTCACACCCACCAACTAGCCCGACTGTCCGCACACGCCCCCAGGGGACACCCCTCTGTCCACCCAAACTACATCGCTGTAGTTCGCCAAGGACCACGTGACCGACCTCACCGACACCGAACTCGAAGCCCGCTTCGCCACCGACGAACCACCACCCCACGAACACACGCGCCCACCCCGACCAACCGGCACGAGCTCGAACGGGACCAAACCGAAACACCCACTCCCGCACGACCTCGACGCAGAAGCACAACTCCTCGGCATCGCCATGGTCTGGCCAGACCGCACCGCCGACACCGTCACCCAGCTCGACGCTACCGACTACTACAAGCCGGCCCACGGCCACATCCACGCTGCGATCACCGCCGTCCTCGACACCGGCAACCGCCCCGACCCCGCCCTCGTCGCCCTCGAGCTCGACAACAAAGGGCTCCTCGAAGCCGCCGGCGGTCGCCACGAACTCATCCGCCTCCAGGTCGCCGCCCCCACCCCCGAAACCGCCGTCCCGCTCGCCGAAGCCATCACCCACCACGCCCGAGCCCGACGCGCCATCCTCCGCTACACAAACGCCGCCGAACTCGCCGCAGCCGGCCAACTCACCGCCGCCTGGGACGCCGTCGAAGACCTCTACGAGCTCGACGACAAAGAAGACGACAGCTGGGGCCTCGTCGACTTCACCAAGATCCTCGACGGCACCCTCGTCCAACCCGAACCGGTCATCCTCACCAGAGACGACGGCAAGGCGCTCTTCTACCTCGGCAAGATCCACGCCCTCAACGCCGAATCCGAAAGCGCAAAAACGTGGATCACGCTCTACGCCTCCGCCCAAGTCATCGCCCAAGGCCACCACGTCCTGTTCATCGACTTCGAAGACGACGCCCCCTCGATCGCCGGGCGCCTCCTCGCCCTCGGCGTCACCCCCGAACAGATCCTCGAGCAGTTCCACTACATCCGACCCGACGACCCCATCGACACCCACGCACGGCTCAGCGCCCTCCACGTCGTCGACACCTACGACGTCGCCCTCGCAGTCATCGACGGCGTCACCGAAGCCATGGTGTCCTCCGGGCAGTCGATCACCGACAACGACGACGTCGCCCGCTTCTACGCCGCCCTCGCCCGCCCCCTCGCCTACGCCGGCCCCGCCGTCGTGCTCATCGACCACGTCGTCAAGGACAAAGAAACCCGAGGCCGCTACGCCATCGGCGGCCAGCACAAGCTCGCCGGCATCACCGGCGCCTCCTACCTCGTCGAAGCCATCGACCCGTTCGCCCCCGGCCGCACCGGCCGCTCCCGCATCACCGTCACCAAAGACAAAGGCGGCCAGGTCCGACGATTCGCCATCGCCGCACGCAACGTCGGCGAGTTCCGCATGGCATCCAACGCCGCCGGCGACGACGTCACCGCAGTGCTCGCCGCCCCATCCCTCGAAGGCCCCAACCAGTTCCGACCCACCGGACTCATGGAAGCCGTCTCCATCCAGCTCGAGCGCTGCGCAGAGCAAGGCCAGGAGCCCACCAAGAACACCCTCCTCGGCATCGTCAACGGCAACAAGAAAGCCAAGGCCGAAGCGATCGACGTCCTCGTCGACGAAAAGCACATCGGATTCAAGCCCGGCCCGAACAACTCCCAGCGCTACTTCCACATCACCCCGTACCGCCAGGTCGACGACCCGAAATCCGACAAGTACGAGCCCCTCCCCGACGAACCCCAGCTCGGAGACTTCTGATGCGAACCACCCTCACCACCACCATCCCAACCCTGTTGAAAACCCTGTGGGTCCCAGTGGGTCCAAGTGGGTCCAGACCCACCACAGGGAGTGGGTCCTCTGGGTGGGTCCGGGTCCCCCCCCTCCCTACGGGGGGACCCACCCAGAACCACCCCTCCAAGACCACCCCGAAATCGACCAAAAACCCAGACCCACTGGACCCACCGACAGACCCACCCGAAACGACGAAGGAAATCACAGCGCCCACCGCATGGTCCTCCGTGGCCACCGCTGACCTCATGGCGGCACGCTGATGGCAGCGATCGCTCTGGACAGCCCGAGGCGTTGCACGGCCAAGTCGAAGACCACGGGTGAGCGTTGTCGGCAGGCTGCGATCGCCGGCGGGACGGTCTGCCGGTTCCATGGTGGCAAGGCACCGCAGGTCGAGGCGGCCGCTGAGAAGCGCCTGGTGCGCGCCGAGCTCGAGGGCGGCGAGTTCGCGTCGCTGCTGGCCGAGCTCGAGGTCGAGGTCGCTGACCGTGATCCGGTCGAGCATCTGGAGCGGGCGCTGGTTCTGACCGCGGCGATGTCGGAGGTGTGGCGCCTGCACGTTGTTCGCCTGGCCGATGTTGCTGAGCCGACGGTGATCGATCTCGAGCGGATGGGCGTGGCCGACGAGCGGTATGCGCACTGGCTGAACCTGCAGGCCCGTCTGGCTGAGATGGCGATCCGGGCCGGGTTCGAGGAGCGCCGCATTCGTGTCGTCGAAGCGCACGCCCAGCTGCTCGCTGCAGTCCTCAACGGGTCGGTGGCCGAGCTGATCGCCCTCGTCCGTGAGCAGCACCCGGCGGGCCTGCCGGCGTTCGTCGAGGCGAAGCTGATCGAGGCGATCCCGACGATCCTCGACCACCAGCTCGAACTCGCCGACGGGACAGGAGACGACACGTGAGCGTCGACCAGCCCGCCTGGGAGCTCGACGCCGCGTGCCTCGATCATCCGGAACCGGACCTGTGGTTTCCGGAGAAGGACGAAGGACAGGACAACCACGGCACCGCAGCGAAGCGTGTGTGCGCGACCTGTCCGTCGCTGATCCCGTGCCTCGAAGCGGCGATCGACCGTGACGAGGAGTTCGGGATCTGGGGCGGCGCCGGCGGAGACGAACGCCGCCGACTGCGCCGCGTCTGGCTCGTCCGTGAGGGTGACCCGACCGCCTGGCAGGAAGCGCTAGAGCATCACATCGGCCGCCTCGACGGCACCGTCACCGAGATTGCGGACCGCAACGGGACCGGCGCCACCCACGGCCTTGCATCCACCTACGCCAGGGGGTGCAGGTGTCGACCATGCAAGCTGGCGATCACCGAACGAGCCTCCCGACCTGACCGGAGAACCGCATGACCACGCCCGATCTGCTCATCCCTGACCCACCGATTGCGCTCGCCTGCGGAGCGTCGATGACCGGTGTCGCCCTCGAGATCCCCGCCGGTCTGACCTGGCCCGAATGGCGCGAGCTCGGCGCCCCGGTGCTCGCCGCAGCGTCCGGCGGCTACTGGTGGCTGGGGGACTGGCTGATCTACGCCGAACGCGAGTACGCGACTCTGCCTGACGGGTCGATCGACTCGGCCGAACAGGCCAAGATCCGGCAGGTCTTCGCTGAGGTCACGAACCTGGAGCTGGGCACGATCAAGAACGCGAAGTGGGTCGCCGGGGTGTTCGAGCCGTCACGCCGGCGTGACGGTGTCTCGTGGTCGCATCACTACGAGGTCGCCTCGATGGCCGACCACGGCCTCGCTGACGGGCTCCTGTTGGCGGCCGAGGAGTACGACTGGTCCCGTGACCAGCTGCGCGCCGAACGCAAACGCCTCGAAGCGATCGACGCCCCGTCAACCGACGACGGGCCCGCACCAGGCGTGAGGCCGTTGCGGGTGAAGCTCCGGCCGATCACGATCGACGACCCCGCAGTCCGGGAGCAGGTCACCAGCGGCATCCGGGCCGTGCTCACCGCTGCCGGCCTCGACCCCGCCCTCCTCGAAGTCGCGTGATGGCCGTGTCAGGCTGATGCCAGTCCCGAACCTGATCGCCGCGACCCGACGAATGGTCAAGCCACCGCCACCCGACCCGCGGATCGCGTCGCCAGCAGCGTTCGCCGAAGCGTTCTCCCGAGGCCAATGGCAGCGCGCGGCGCACCTCGAGCTCATCGAAGCGGCCGTGCTGCGCGGGATCCGGCTCTCCCGTAACGTCATCATCGAAGTGTCGGTGCGGCACGGCAAAAGCGAACTGTGCTCACGGTGGACACCGTCGTGGTACATCGGCACCCACCCCGACCATCGGATCATCCTCGCGACGCACGAAGCGGACTTCGCTGGCACCCACGGACGGTTCGTGCGCGACACCCTCGCCGAGCACGGCCCCGACATGTTCGGGGTCCGTGTCTCACCCAAGAGCGAAGCCCGGAACCGGTGGGACATCGACGGCCGGGCCGGTGGGATGCTCACCGTCGGTGTCGGTGGGTCACCGATCGGTCGAGGCGCGAACCTGATGATCATCGACGACCCGTTCGGTTCCTACGAGGACGCCATGTCACCGTTGAAACGCAAACGGGTACGGGAGTGGTGGACCGGCACGATGGCGTCCCGTGTCGAACCGAACGGCTGTGTCGTGCTGATCATGGCCCGCTGGCACGACGACGACCTCGCCGGCTATTTGCAGCGCGAGGACGGCGACAACTGGGATGTTGTGCACCTCCCAGCGATCGCCGACTCTGCTGATGATCCGCTCGGCCGCTCGATCGGTGAACCGTTGTGGCCCGAACGGTGGGACCTCGACGAGCTCGCCAAGAAAAAGCGGACTGTCAGTCTCGAGTTCGGCGACACCGTGTGGTCGGCGCAGTACCAGCAGCGACCGAAAGCCCCGACCGGGGGCATGTTCCCTGAGGACCGGTGGACGTTCGCGCCGGCGGTGGTGCACGGCACCACGGGTTGGGTGCGCCGCTGGGACCTCGCCGCGTCGGAAGACGCCGGGGACTGGACCGCCGGGGTGCTGATGGGCCGGCAGCCTGATGGCCGGACCGTGGTCGCTGATGTGGTCCGTGGCCGGTGGGGCGCCGACGATGTCCGCACCCAGATCACGTCTGCTGCGGCGACCGATCCGGCGGGGACCCGGATCGTGATCCCGCAGGACCCCGGTCAGGCCGGCAAGGACCAGGCCCAGCAGCTTGTTCGCATGCTCGCCGGGTACCTGGTCGACATCGAACGGGAATCAGGGTCGAAGGAGGTTCGGGCCGGTGGCTGGTCGGCGCAGCAGCGTGCCCGCAACGTTGTGCTCGTCGAGGGCGCATGGAACGGCCCGTTTGTTGCTGAGCACGCCATGTTCCCGTTGGGGACCCATGACGATCAGGTTGACGCTGCGTCGGGTGCGCTGAACCGGCTCGTAGCGAAGGACGGCAAGGGTGGAGGGACCTACCGGCGGGGCCACCGGGGACGCTGACACGGGATGCATCCTGACTGACTGCTGAGGTCGCACGCACCGTGGCCTCGTGACCAGGGCGCCTGACATCCGGATCGACGAGTGGTCCCCGCTCTCGCACAAGCTCACCGTCGGCGACGGGGGCCGTAACAGTCCCCTCGTCGCGTCGCTCGCCCCGACCTGGGTTCCTGACGACGAGAAGCGGCGCATCAACGCCCTCACCGTCCTCGCCGCGTACATCGGAAACGTGGCCCGCCACTTCTACGACGGCGGCGACGACACCACCGACGCCGATCGTGACGCCCGACGCGAGTACGGCGACGCCGCACTGATGGTGCGGCGGGTCAGTGACGGTGTCCTCGGTGACACGGTCACCGTCGCGGTCGACGGCGCCGACGTCGACCTGCCCGACACCCCGGACCTGCCCGACCGGCCCGAACCGCTCGACGATGACGCCAGCGACCTCGACCGGCGCATCCACACTGTGGCCACCGCCCGATGGGAGACCGCCACGGCAGCAGCGGTCGACGCATGGGAGACAGCGATCGTCGACAATCCGGTCCTGCGGGACCGTGAAGCATGGTTGCGGGCGTGGGCCGACCGGGAACGGTTCCGGCTCAAGCTCCGTGCCGGTGAACGCCTCACGAACGGGCTCGGTTCCGCCGTCTACGTGATGTCACGCGCGACCGCAGCGGGACGCCCGATCGTTGACCTGCACGAACCTGGCTTCTACTTCGAGGTGTGGGACGACAACGACCGCGACTACCCGTCAAAAATCCATCTTGCTTGGGAACTCGAACGCACCGAAGGCACCACGAAAACGCGGTGGGTGCGTCGCATCACCTACGAGCTCGGCCCGATCATGCCGGCCCTCGACCCGGACCAGCCCGACGGCTTCGCCCGCGACGAGCACGACACGATCCGGTTGCGTGACGGTGACCGTTGGGACGACCGGGGCATCGTCCGCACCTACCCGTGGTCCTCCGACGAACCGTCCTTGGTGACCTGCTACAAGACCGACGGCACATGGCCACTGCGCTCGTTCGGACCGAACGGCCTGCACGACCTGTCCGACGACACCGCCGAATGGGCGATCGACGAAGCCGGCCACCCCGTCCGCCGCCTCGACCTCGGCATCGACTTCGTCCCGGTCGTCAACATCGACGACGAACCGATCCTCCTCGCGATCGCCCAACTCCTCGACGACCTCCACGGTCTCGACACCGACGTCGTCGACGCCGCCGAACTCGCCGCGCACCCCCTGATCCATCTCGCTGGCGCCGACTCGAACGACCTGCTCGTCAAAGCCGCGACAGTGCTCACAACCAGCGAGGCCGGATCGATGACCGTTCTCGATCTCACCAAATCGCTTTCCGTGCTGTCCGACAACGTGGCCAACCTGCTCGACCGGATGTCGGTCAACGGGCAGATCCCCGCCGAGGTCCTCGGCCGTGTCGAAGCCGGCGACGATGTCGCCGGGATCACCGTCGCTCTCCGGCACGCGCCGTACCGGTCGTTCATTGAGGGCAAAAGGTTGGCACGCGACTCGAAGTGGCAGCTGATCCTCAAGTTCGTGCAGCGCCTCGCCCAACTCGACGGGGCACTGCCGCCGGGACCGAACCCGGTCGCCCGTGTTGTTCCCGGATCGTTCCTAACATCAGACCTGGCGGCCGCGGTGGGCAACGTGTGCCGCCTCCTCGAGGCGGGCGCGATCTCGAAGACGACCGGTCTTGGGTTGCTCGTGCAGGCCGGGTTCAAGATCGGTGACATCTCCGACGAGCTCGAACGGATCCGGCACGAGGATTTTGCTGGTGCGGTGCTCCTCGCTGAGGCGCTCGCTTCGGAACGTCCCGCTGCGGATTACCTCGGTGTCGAGGTTGAACCGGTCGAGACGCCAGTTGAGCCGACGATCCGGGTGGACCGGCAGTGAAGCTCCCGAAACGGATCCAGGTCGGTCCGTTCACCTACACGGTGGTCGTCGACAAGGCCGCGATGGACGCTCTGTGCCGAGCTGGCCGGACCGAGCTGCTCGGCCGGTGCGACGAGGCTCAACTCACGATCCATGTCGAACCCGATCAGGCCGACGGGCAGAAGCGCGACACGGTCCTCCACGAAACCCTTCACGCCCTGGTCGCGTCGACCGGTCTCGCCGAGCAGCTCGACGGTGACCTCGAGGAGCTGATTGTCCGGGCCCTGTCGACGGCCGTGCTCGACACGCTGCGCCGGAACCCGAAGCTCGTTGCCTTCCTGCTCGCCGATGGTTGAGCTGGTCGTGCATCCGTGTCGTGTCCGGGCGCACACCGGACTCTGGCCGGGACCGCAACACCCGCCGCCCTGGAGTCACCTCATGGATCTTCCCGCCGACATCATGCTGATCACCCGGAACGGTCGCCCGTTCTGGCGTGAGATCTCGACAGGCCGCGAGGTCCCCCGGATTGCGGGCGGCAACGGCGACCAGCCCGTACCCCCAGTCCCACCGACCCCGCCGGACGCACCGCCGACGTTCACCCAGGCCGACATCGACGCCGCCATCGCCAAGGCCGCCGCCGACAAGCAGACCGAGATCGAAACCACCCTCGGCGCACCCATCGCCGACGCCGCCACCGTAGTCGGCGGGGTCGCCGCCGCCATCGAAGCTCAGAAGTCCGATACCCAACGCGACCAGGAAGCCGCCGCCAAGGCGCTCGCCGAGGCGAACCAGATCAAGGCCGACGCCGCCCGTGAACGTCAGGGCATCGCCATCGAAGGCGCCCTGCGTGCCGCTGGCATCGCTCTCCCCGCGGACCCGACCGCCGCCGCCGCCGCGATCGGCCAAGCCGCCGCGCTTGTCACCGTCACCGCCGACGCCGACCCGGCCACGATCGCCGCCGCGGTCGACACCGTCAAGACCACGTTCCCCGGCCTCTTCACGACCCAGGCCACCCCACCGCCCACCGGGTTCGTCCCCGGATCCAACCCTCCGCCCAACCCCCCGGCCTCCGGCACTGCGGAGGAACGAGCCGAAGCCACCCGCGCACGGCTCTTCCCGTTCCGCAAGACCGCGGCCTGACCCTCCAACAAGGAGACCAAACACATGGGCAACATCGCCACCCAAACTGAGACGTGGAGCGGAGGTGACTACCGCTGGCTCGCCTCGGCACGAGGGTTCTCGACGCCGAAGTCCGGCACCGCGGACATCACCGAGTTCGCGGCAGGCACCCACTACCCGAACGGCTACCTGCCGTCCGGTACCCGGCTCACCTTCGACTCCGGCAGCGGGCTCTACGAGCCGTACGTCGACGACGGCGAGAACCTCCCTGACCTCGCCGGGTTCGTCGCCCACGACACCGACGTGCGCGGCACCAAGGTCACCATCGCGGTGCTCACCGACGTCACCATCGTCGCCGCCCACCTCCCCGGCGCCACCAGCCTCGTCGACGGCCGCTACATCCTCGACCGTGTCGACACCGACCCCGCCCCCGTACTGGAAGGAGGGGATAGCTGATGGCAACCCCGATCAACCTGCTCGACCCGGCCGTCGTCACCGCCGGCGCACGACTCGAAGCCGTCGACTTCGACGCGACCGTGCAGTCCCTCTCCCGGTTCCTCCCCAACGAGGAAACCGGCGACATCCGCTACGCCTACTCGAAGGGCGCCGACGCGCTCGTCGACGAGACCGTGTTCCGCGTCTTCGGAGCCGAGTCCCCGATCGGTCGCCGCCCCGGCGCCGCCCGCGTCACCGGCGAGCTCCTGCCGCTGTCGCGCAAGATCCCCCTCGGCGAGTACGAGAACCTCCGGATCCGCAACGCCCCCGACCAGGAGGTCGTCGACGCGATCTTCAAGGACGCGATCCGTCTCGCCCGAGGCATCGCCGCACGCGTCGAACGGGCCCGCGGTCAACTCCTCCAGACCGGCAAGGTCACGATCAACGAGAACCACGTCGACCAGCTCTACGACTCCGGCCGGGCCGGTGGTCACACCATCAGCTCGGTGTCGCCGGCCTGGTCGTCGCATGTGACCGCGACGCCGATCAGCGACATCATCGCCTGGAACGAGCTGATCCGCTCCAAGACCGGCATCACCGCGAACCGGTTGCTGGTCTCCGCTGCGGTGATGACCCACCTGCAGCAGTGCGACGAGGTCCGAGGGGCGCTCATGCCTCTCGCGCTGTCCCTGGCACGGGTGTCGCGCTCGTCCGTGTCCGAGGCGTTCGAAGGCGAAGGCGTCATCGTCGAGGTGTACGAGCCGCCCGCCGGCATGGTCTCGTCGCCGATCGACCCGAACTGGGTGGTGCTGCTCCGCGACAACGTCCCGCTCGGCGGCACGTTCTGGGGTCTCACCCTCGAGGCGACCGCGGGCAGCGAGTTCTTCCCGGAGGGTCCCGGCCCGGGCATCGTCGCTGGTGGCTGGCTCGAGGATGTCGATCCGATCACGGCGTGGACGAAGGCCGCGGCGATCGCTCTGCCCGTGATGGGCTCCCCGGATCTGACCCTCGCCGCGAAGGTCCTCTGAGCGATGGTGAACGCGTGGATCGACGGGGAGGGTTACGGCCCCGACTTCGATCGGTCTCTCCCGGTCGGCCACGACACGGCTACCAGCGGGGCGCCCCCGGCCGACGACGAGCCCACCACTTCGGGCGAGTCGACGGCGCAGCCCCAGCCAGAGTTTTCGGGCCCCCCTTCGGGGGAGGGGCAGCCCGAAGCACCCACGTTCATCGTCCCGACCGAGGTCATCGAAGGCAACGTCGACGACCTCAAAGCCTGCCTCGCTGAGGCCGTCGACGGCGACGACTACACGGTCCGCCGCGCAGCGCTGCTCGCTGTCGAGCACGCCCGCGGGAACGGCCCCCGCAAGTCCGCCCTCCTCGCCCTCGACGGCTAGCCGATGGCCACCGCCGACCAGCTAGCGGTCATCCGGGAGCACTGCGGCCGCGACATCGCCACCGTCGGCAGTGTCTTCCCGACCAGAGACATCGATGCCCGCCTCGCCCGCCACCGCGGTGATGCCCTCCTCGCAGCGTTGTCGGTCGCCCGCACCCAACTGGCCGACATGGCCAACGACCCGGCGCAGTGGTCCACTAACCAGGACACCACCGAGAACTGGTCAGCGAACCTGACTGTGCTCCGGGCACGTGTCGCAACACTGGAGAAGCTCACCGCATCAGGCACAGCCGACCGGGCGCTCGCCCCGAAGGCCGGTCAAGCATCGATCACCCGGCCCGACCGGGGACGGCGATGACCGGTGCCGCAACCCGCCGAGGTTGAACGCCGGGCCCGTGAACTGATCGCCCTGTTCGCCGAGGCACAAGCATCGCTCGAAGCGCAGATCGCCGCGGCAGCAACCGACGGGCAGCGGGCACGGTACCGCGAGCTCCTCCGGGCGGTCGAGGCCGACATGGCCGCGCTTCGTGCCGACGCCGCCGGGTGGCTTGAGGGGAACTTGGCTGACATCTACGCGCTCGGCGCGACCGATGCTGACCCAGGGTTCGCTTGGTCCCAGACTGACGTGCAGGCCGTGCAGGAGCTCGCCGACAGCACGTTTGCCGACATCTTGTCCAAGACGGGCTTCGTCGAGGCGGACGTGAAGGCGTGGGTCCGTGAGGAGGGCCGTCGGGCGACCCGCGCCGCTGTGATGGAAGGCAAGACCGCGCAGCAGGCCGCCCGTGACATGGCACGGGCGCTCGAGGATCGTGGTGTCGGCCGGATCACCTACGCCAATGGTCGGCGGGTCACGTTGGACGATTATGCCGACATGCTGGTTCGGACGCGGTCGGCGGAGGCGTACAACGAGGGCACGCTCAACACGCTGGCTGGCGCCGGGGTCGAGTTCGTTGAAGTGCTTGATGGTGGGGACTGTGGTTGGACGTCGCACGATGACGGCGACAAGGCGAACGGCACGGTCCGTTCGTTGGACGATTGCCGTCAGCAACAGCTCTCGCATCCGCGGTGCCGCCGCTCGTTTTTTGGGCGGCCGGACGTGCGCTCGGGTGATGAGGCGATCACCGCGACTCCTTCGACGACCGCCGAGCAGCGCGCTGACCAGTACGCGGCGGAGCAGGAACGTGAGCAGGCCAATCGGGCGAGGGCTGCGAGAGCTAAGCGTGAGGCGCGGTCCCCGCGGGCGGCCAGGTCGGCGAGGGCTCCGCGGGACTGAACCGCTGAACCCTGCATCCTGAATGTCGGGCCTGACGGTCCGCACCGTGGGGGCATGGCCGCCCTCACCCCGTTCAAGATCACCACCGACCTCACCGACACCTACGTCGAGGTCAACGGGGTCGACGTCTCCGACGGCACCACCGCCGTCAGGTTCGAGCACGAGCAGGGCGGCATGCTGCCCGTCCTCACCCTGTGGCGCCAGGAGCACGCCGGCAGCATCAACGGCACCGCAATCGTCCACGTCGTCAACGACGGCGCCGATCCGGTCGAGGTGATCCGCGGGTTCCTCGCCACGGTCGACCCGGTCCGCCTCGAAACCGAAGCGCTCGAAGGCGCCGGGATGGGCGTCAGCGTCACCGCCGCGATCCTCATCCGTCTCGGTGAACTGGCGGGGGAGTCGTGAACGGTGTGGCGGGCCGGATCGCCCGCGCCGAGGAACGCATGGCCGACCGGTGCGACATCTACGCCGCCGAGCACTACACCGCCACCGGCTCCTACTTCGATCGGGACCTCAACGCCGAAGTGTCCCGCTCCCACCCGGACGACCCCGAGCCGCTGCACAGGGACCTGGCGTGCACCATGTCCGGCCCGACCGGGTCCCGTGGCGGAACCAACCTCGAGGGCGGCGCCGAAACGTACCGGGAGGTCCGCCTGTTCGTGGTCCCGCTGCGCGTGGTGAACGTGAAGGTCGGTGACGTCGTCAAGATGACGGTGTCGGCGGACCCGGCCGCGGCCGGACAGGCGTTCACCGTGGCGAAGGTGATCACCGCGAGCTCGGTGGTGCAACGCCATTTCGAGCTGGTGGAACGCACGACGGGCCCGGTGCTGTGACCGACGATTTCACGTTCGATGACAAGGGGGCGTTCTCCCGTCTCGCTGTCGCGTTGGCGAACGCGTCGGCGAAGGCTGGCGCCGCCGCGTACCAGGTCACGCAGCAGTACGGCGTGATGCTCCACGGCCGGGTGAAAGCGAACGCGGCGGGACGGCCGGGCCCGAGGATCCAAACCGGGGACTACAGCCGGGCGATCAACCTGCGCATGGGAACCGGCCGGGGAGGGGTGTCGGCCTCGGTCGGGACGAACAAGCCGCAGGGCCGCCGCCTCGAGTTCGGGTTCGCCGGCGCCGACTCCCTCGGCCGCAACTACAACCAGCCGCCGTACCCGCACTTCGGGCCGGCGCTCGCCGAGGTCGGCCCGAAGTACCGCAAGGCCATCGAGGACCTCGCGACCGGGGTCGTCGAGGACGCGGTCGACGGGACCGGCATGAAGGGGAAGCCATGAGCGGGGTCGTTGAGCAGAACCCGGTCACTGAGGCGTTCCTCACGATGCTGGCCGAGACGTGCCGGCATCGTGTGTTCGATGGGGAAGCCGAGCAGGGCGCGACCGCCCCGTACTACGTGCTGTACGAGCTCGACGCACCACCCCCCGAGACGGGCCTGATGGTGGGGGCGCCGGACGCGTCAGCAGAGATGCTGTTCCAGGTGACCGCGGTGGGTAGGTCGCGGCGTGAGGTGTCGGGGATGCGGGACACGGCACGGGCGGCGACGTTGGGGCTGGTCGAGTCGGGGTATCTGAATCCGATCCTGCCCGACGTCGGCTCGGTCGTGGCGCGCCGTCGTGCCATGTCGGGCCAGCCGATGCGTGAAGGGATCGTGTGGTCCGCCGCGGACCGGTTCGTGCTGCTGGTGACAGTGTGATGCATCCGATGCGGGTCGGGGCGGGTGCCTGACTCTGACCGGCATGGACACACCGATCCGTCTCACGCATCCCAGCCATGGCGCGACGCAGGACGTCGTGTCGCTGGAGGTCTTCCACGGGGTGTGGGAACCGGCCGGTTGGGTCCTCGACGGTCCCGCCGCCAGCCCTGACGCCGGTCCCCCCTCCGATCCGCCCTCCGATCCCGCGCCGGACACCGAGTCCGACGCCAAGCCCGCCGCCGGCAAGAACGGCGCGACGAGGAGCACCCGATGAGCCGCTTCATTCCGTCCGGCAAAACCAAGATCGGTGTCGGCGCTTTCGTCGACCCCACGACCCCGACCCGTTCCGAGATCACCGCGTGTGTGACGATCGCCGCGCCGGGCCTCACCGGCACCGAAGGCATCGAGTCCACCGACGGCTTCTACCAGGACCCCCAGTTCATCGCCACGGCCGACATCAACTCGAAACGCTCGGCTATGGTCGAGGGCCGCGAGTCCGACGAGACCGTCACCATCAACGTCTACGACGACGACGCCGTCACGGTGATCCGCACCGCCCTCGCGAAGGGCACCACCACGTTCGTCTACGTCATGCGGTACGGCGACGTCCCCACCAAGAAGATGGACATCTTCCGGGTCAAGTCGCTGAACATCAAGCCGATGAACCCGACGTCGGCGGCGACCGTCGCTACCGCGACGATCCAACTGTCGATGGAATCCGACCCGTACCGCGACATCACGATCCCGGCCGCGGCCTGAGCGCGTGCCGGTCCCGGGCCTAGGGCGGTCGGGACCGGCACGGCAACCCTCCCCGCCCTAGTTAGCCCCACAAAGGACCGCCCCCATGGCCAAGACCAAGCCCGAAGCTCCGCAGGACCCGCTCGTCGTGTCGATGAGCGAGATCCTCAACCGCAAGCAGCCCCGCACCGAGGGCGCGCGGGTCCGCCTCGACGACGGCACCGTCGCCACCCTCACGTTCCAGGCGATCGGCCGGCAAGCGTTCGACGACCTCAAGACCGAGCATCCCCCGACCCCCGACCAACGGGCGAAGATGCGCAAGGCGCTCACCGCGGCAGGGATGAATAAAACCCAGATCGACTACTCGGTCGCGACGCTCCTCGACCACAACCCCGACACGTTCCCCCCGGCGCTTCTCGCAGCGTCCGCGCTCGAGCCGGCCATGACGCTCAACGAAGCGACCGAGATGTGGACCTCACCAGCATTCTCGAAGGGTGAACTCGCCGCGATGCTCGAAACGGTCGAGCAGCTCAACATCGACAAAACGTTTGATCTGGGAAACGGCTAGAGGCAGACCACCGGTTCCGGGCGGAACTGGAGCTCTGCCATCACTACCGGATCCCGCACTCCCAGCTCCTCGGCCGTGTGGCCGGTCCCGGTGAGCCGTTGTGGCTGCCGCTTGATGTCGACAAGGCCCTCGCATGGTCGAGGTGGGTAGCTGACCAAGGGGTTGAGGTGTGCCCGTCGTGCCGCACCCGCCCGTCTGACTGGCGTGACGGCACCGGCCGTCGCCTAGTGGAGCCACGCTGGCAGGCCGAAGTGGTCGACTGTCCGGGCTGCGAACAACTGCACCTGGCATCGGACCAGATCGACAGCAAGGACCGGCACCGTCACGTCCGGTTCCGGCCGTCGAACGCCCTCGATTTCGTGGACCCTGACGCCATCGACTGACCCCCTGCATCCGGTCCGGTTGCCGGCCGCAACCGCACGGTCAGGCCATGGACGTCGTCTCTGTTGCCCTCAACCTGTTGCCGGCCGGTTTCGTTGCCGGGCTCGGTGTAGCTGGTGGCGCGGCGAAAAAGTTCGGCAAGGAAGTCGCCGCCGACTTCGACGCACCAAAAAAGAACCTGTCGGCGCTCGGCACCGCCGGCCTCGTCATGGGTGGCGTCGTCGCGGCCGGGTTCGGACTCGCCGTCAAGTCCACCCTCGACTTCGATTCGTCGCTGTCCGAGCTCGGGGCGACGATCGGAGCGAACAGCGACCAGATGGGTGCCCTGCGCGACAAGGCCCTGCAGCTGGGCAAGGACACGTCGTTCTCGGCGACCGAGGCCGCACAGGCGATGGTCGAGCTCGGCAAGGTCGGGTTGAGCACCGAGCAGATCATGGGCGGCGCCGCGGACGCCACCGTGGCGTTGGCCGCGGCGGGCGGCGTCGACCTCCCGCAGGCAGCGACGATCGCCGCGGCGGCGATGACCCAGTTCAAGATGGCGGCATCCGACCTGCCCCACGTCGCTGACCTGTTGGCCGGCGCAGCGAACGCGTCCGCTGCTGACGTGACCGGGCTCGGTACCGCTCTCGGCTACGTCGGGCCCGTAGCGGCCGCGGCGGGCCTGTCGATCGATGACACCGCCGCTGCGTTGGCTCTGCTGTCCAACGGTGGCCTCGAAGCGTCGTCCACGGGCACCGCGCTGCGGTCGATCCTCACCAGCCTGGAGCCAACCACCGAGAAGGCACGGCAAGGGTTCGAGAAGCTCGGGCTGGTCACCGAAACCGGGGCATCCAAGTTCTACGACGCTCAGGGCAAGGTCCGGCCCCTCAACGAGATCCTCGATCTGCTGCGAGGCACGTTCGGGGATCTCACCGAACAGGAGACCATCTACTACTCGAATCTGCTGTTCGGTGAACGGGCACTGTCCGCCGTGAACATCATGGCTTCGACGACCAACGACGAGTTCGCCGAGTTGCAGGGCACGTTGGCCGACACCTCGGCCACCGAGGTCGCGGCGCAGAAGCTCGACAACCTGTCCGGTGACCTCGAAGCGCTCGGCGGGTCCATCGAAACCGCCCTGATCGAGGGCGGATCGAAAGCGACCGGTGTGCTCCGCGGGCTCGCCCAGGGAGCGTCGACCGTCGTCGACGGGTTCTCCGGCATGCCCCCGGTGCTCCAGAACACCCTGATGGGACTGACGGGCTTGGTCGGGATCGGCGCCGGGATCGGTGGCCTGGCCATCAAGGCCGCTGAGCTCCAAGAGAAACTTTCCGGGATGGGCAACACCGCCCAGTTCGTCGGCCGGAACCTGGCCACGATCGGGACCGTCGCGGGGATCGCGACGATCGCTATCGCCGGGCTCGCCTACGCGCACGGTGTCGCCCAGCAGGAGCAGGCCGCGAACGATGCGACCACCCTGTCGTTGACCGACAAGCTGATCGCCCAGTCCGGAGCGGTCGACCAGGTCACCGACGCTTGGCTCCGACAGCAGTTCTCGACCGGTCAACGCGACAACATCGGCAAGACGTTGAAGGACACTTCGGCCGATCTCGACATCCTCACCCAGGGCATCATCGACAACGGCACCGAGCTCGACGAATGGCGCGACCACATTTTCAACACCGGTGAAGGCTGGGGCTACCTCCAGGGCAAACTTGAGGAGTCCGGTTCGGCGATGGCCGACGAGCTGCTCCGCCTGGTTGACGCTGGCGAGATCACCGGCAAACAGGCCGTCCAGTTGGCACGCGACTTCGATTTCTTGAACGACCGTGTGGATGAGGCGTCCGGTGAGGCCGAGATCAACGCCCAGATGACCAAGGGGATCGGGGACGCTGCCGGGCTCACGTCGGGCGCGGTTGCTGATCTCGGTGGGGAGATGGGTGACACGGCGGCCGCTACCGCCGACGCGACCGCAGCGTGGGAAAAGTATGAGGACACGCTCAAAGCCGCGTTGGATCCGTTGTTCGGCTATCAGTCCGCCGTGCTCTCCGGCCGCGACGCGCAGGACAAGCACACCAGTGCTGTGCTCGAAGCGATCGAAGCGACCCGGCTCCACGGCGAAGGATCGCTCGAAGCTGCCGAAGCGCAACGCGACCTCGAACGCGCTGAACTGGACTTGGCCCAATCGGCGCTGGACACCGACATCGCGATGCGTCAGCTTTCCGAGGGGCTCGAGAACGGGTCGGTGTCGACCGACCAGTACAGGTCGACCCTGCAACGGTGGGTGTCACAGGGGCTCATCACCCAGGGCCAGGCGGACGCTCTTGCTTGGTCGACCGGGATCTACGTCGGCAAACTTCACGAGATCCCCCTGTCGAGGCACACCACCCTGTCGTTGGATGTGCAGGCCGCTCTTGCCGCGTCGGACACGTACTTGCGGAAGCTCGCCGAGATCGATGCTGCCACTGGAGGTGGCAACGTCGCGAACTACTTCGCCAGCACCCCGAACGCGCCGCGCCGTGCGTTGGGTGGCCCACTGTCACCCAGGTCGATCTACGAGATGCACGACACCCCCGAACCCGAATGGGTGGAGGTCGCCGGCCGGACCTTCCTGCTGACCGGTTCCGCCGGCGGGCTCGCACAATCCGGTCACCCCGGAGCACACACCCCGATCCCGCAATGGCCCACCAGCGGTGGAGGCGGCCCGAACGCTCGCATGTCGCCGACCGGGCCGGCCGTGACCAACGTGGCGCGAGGCGCCGTCGAGGTGCACCTCCACCTCGACTCGTACCTCGGCGACGAGAGCACCGTGGTTCGCGAGCTCGCTGACCCGCTCGCCGACGAGATAGCCACCCGCCTCGATGCCCTCGCCGGAACCTGACCTGCATCCGGACCGAACCGGCCGCCACACCGGACCGTGACCGGCATGGCTCGTCTCCGCATCGGTCGCCTCTGGAAACCCTTCGAAGCGAAAGGCGGCATCGAATCTGTCCGCCACACAGCGAAAGGCCTGTCGATCGCTGGGGTGATGCGCCGCAACGATCTTGAGAGCTCCGCCTACCAGCAGGCCTCGCTGCTGTTCGCCCGACACCAACTCCTCGGCCTCGCCGACAATCCCGACGAGCGAGCAGTCCCGTTCCTGTTCGCCGACGAACCATCCTTCGATGGGATGTACCGGGTTACGGGCGTGTCAGCTGATCTGGCTGGCCTGCAGATCGACGCGGTCCCCTACCGGCTGGATCTTGAACCGGTGCCGTCGCGGGCGAACCCGGCTGTCGAAGCCCGCTTGTCGTGGGGTCTCCGACCCAACTCGCACGGCATCGTTCCGTTCGACATCCGGCCGCTCCACTTCGTTCCGGCCGAATCGGGCACCTACTGGGCCGGGCTGCCCCTGGCGACAGGTTGGGAGCAGCCCAAATCAGGTCTTGTGCAACGCTGGGTCGACGACGGCGGCGTCGTCGGTCTCGTCCGCTCCTCCCAGCTCTTGGTCGGGTTATCGAACGCGACCGCCACCTACACCCTCCCCGTGTCCGCCTGGTACAGCGGGGCGGCAACGGTCCGCATGAACACCGGGCGAGGCCTCGAACCGGTCATCGGACGGGAACGACCCTCGGACCTCGTCGACACCCACGGCTGGGAGCTGTCGAACGGGGCGTTCCGGGTGCGGGCCCCCACCCCGGCGCCGGGGGCGCCCGTCCTGATCGAGGTCGGGATCTTCCAGCAGCTCGCTGACGGCACCGGCCCGGGATGGGTCACCCGGTCCGTAGCGCTCGGTTACTCGGCGAACTACAAGCTCGGCGCGTCGGCATCGTTCGCGGTGAGCCGACTCGTCGACGTCGCCATCGTGCGCAATGGCCCCGAGATGTGCGCGATCCGGTTGACGGCAGCGTCAACGTCGGTCGAGACGGGAGAGGTGACCCGAATCCATCACCTCACGATCACGCTCGCCCGCGGATGGCATCACGCCCGGTTCCAGTGGCGCACCAACGAATACAGCACGGCGACCGGCATCGGGATCGTGTCGGTTGCCGGCGCGTCGGGAGGGACGTCCGAGAACGGTGGGGTGCGCGCGGCATCGGACGGGTTCCCGCATGGGCATCTCCTGGCGGCCGCGGCGGTCACCAAGCACACGTCGGGGAAGGCAGCCATCGAGCTCACCGCACCCGGCACCACTTTCGATTTCGGGGTCGGTCTCACCCCCAACCCGGCCACCTACACGCTGCCCGCAGCGACCGGCACTGACGTGCCGAACCCGACACCATCGAACGACGCGACCAACCACCAGCTGATCGGCCAGTACTTCACCACCTACGGCGACACGCAGCGGGTCGTCGCCTAGTGAGCTTCTCCAAGGTTCGGCACGGCCTCGGCACCTGGAACATCAGGCTGCGGCCCGACACACCCGGCCGGCTCCTCGACCTGGCATCACCGCGCACCACCGGATTCGCCACGGTGCTCGTCACCGCGGCCGACATGCCCGCACCCGAAGTGTCACGAGCGAACTCGATCTACACTGGGGTCTTCCACACCCGGGACCGTTTCGAGCTGTCCGGCACGCACTCGGTGGGCTGGATCGGCGACTCCGACGGCAAAGGACCATGGCCGACCACCGGCATTGGTGTGCTCCACGGCCAGCTCTGGATGCGTCAATGGGTCGACGAGATCCTGTCGCACACCGTGTTCACCCCCGGCGGGGTGTGGCCCACCCCCGCAACACAGCCAATTCTCAAAAACTGGGATTGGCGTGACACCGAGATCAGTGGGCTCCTCAACCTCCTCACGTTCGTCGTCACGAACAGAAACAGCGAGTGGGAAGCCACCGAGAACTTCGAGGTGAACGTCGGGACTGTCGCCGCGCTGTACGGGGCGGCCCCGACCGTGGTCCTGTCACCGCTGTGGTCCGGGCGCGAACTTGCCGGACTGCGCGGCGTGCGCTGCGATGTCCGGGCAACCCCATCAGTTGCCGACTACACGACCCGCCTGAATTACGAGTTCGACGCGGTCGAAACACCGAACGCTGTCGGCCCCGCGAACCCGGTGCCGTTCGTCGACCCGACCGGCGTCGACGTCAACATCAAACGCCGAGCGAAGTACTCGACGATCACCGACGAAGCAACCGCCGACGCCCGCGCCGCACAGGAACTCGCCGACTGGGAAAAAGTGCACGAGTCGTTCCGGGTCACCACCGACCAGTCCGCAGTGCTCGCCGACCTGCGCGTCGGGGAACGGGTGTGGCTGCACGACGACACCAACGGTGTGTCCGGCAGCGAGTTCGTCGCGTTCCGTGGACACGAACTGTGGGCGGCACAATCCCGGATCGAAGCGGTCGACATGCCATTCGAGTCCGGCATGGGCCTGTACTTGCAGCGCGGGAACAGCGAACCGGTCCGGTTCACCGACCATGTGATCCCGGACGGTCCGGGAGCGACGATCCGGGTCGGTGACGTGATCCGTTCGAAACTGAAACGGGCTGTGCTGCGCTGATGCATCCGGTCCGGTTGCGGCCAGCAACCGGACCATCAGGCCATGCACACCGAACCTGAGGACCAGGGCGCTGACGAGACGGCCGACCTCGACCTGATCGAGTTGCACGAGATCCTCGAGTGGCAGGCCGCGGTGGCCGACGAAACGGCCGACTGATGGCCCGCACCGTGCTGCTCTCACGTTCCCAGATCGGTCTGCGGGCACCGCGGTCGCGCTCAACGAACTTGGCGCCGCGAGGGATCGTCCTGCACTACATGGGTGGGTCGCCGTGGACCGGTGGGGCAGGCAGCGCCAACCACAACCGGTGTGCGTCGATCTGGCGTGCCATCCAAGCGCAACACATGACCGACCCGAACGCGGCCGACATCTACTACTCGTCCGGTGTTTGCCCGCACGGTGTCCGCCTCGAGGGCCGTGGCCCCGGTGTGCGCCACGGAGCGAACGGTGACAGCGAAGGGAACCGGGTCTCGTACGCGGTGTGCATGCTCATCGGTGGCGCTGACCGTCTCACCGACGGTCTCGTGTGGGGCCTGCTCGACGAGATGGACCGTTACGGGCTGCCGTTCCGGTGGCCGCATTCGGCGTGGTTCCCGACGGCGTGCTGCGGTGACCCGGGTCGGGCATGGCTGGCTGCTGGTTGCCCGTCGCCGTCGGGTGCGTCACCGGTCCCGCAACCGAACCCGATTCTTCCCCCACCAATCCAGGAGGACCCTGTGCCCGCATTCGCGATCGGAACGAACGGCGAGAACCGCATCGAACGGTTCTCCCTCGATGGTGAGGGCCGGGTGATGCACTCGTGGCAGGCCGCCCCCGGCAGCCGCGACTATTCGCCATGGGCGGCGCTCGGCACACCACCCGGCGCCCGGTTCGTCGCCCTCGACGTGCTCGCCAAAACCACCGGCATCCTCGTCGTGCAGGCCCTCACCGCGTTCGGTGAGGTCTGGCAGATCCGCCAGACCGCCGGCAAGGCGGGCGGGTTCTCGTGGGGCGACTGGGGCAAGGCCTGATGCCCACGGCCGTCGAGCTCGTAGACCTGGCCGTCACGGTCGCGATGTCCGCGATTGTTCTGGCGGTGATCACCGCGCTCCTCGCCGGTGCCCGCGCCGCGTGGAAGCTCCCGGCACGCATGGACCGCATCGAACATCGTCTCGAGGGACTGGCGACCGACCTGACCGACCACATGGCGAACGAGGAAACCGAACGCCGCGAGATCCACGACTCGATCAGCAAGCTCCACGGCAGGATCGACACGGCGCTCCTTGGTCGCAGGCGGGGCGACCCGTGACCTGGTTCCGGGCGTTGCTCGGACTGCTCGACCCGCTCTGGCCGCACTGGCCCCGACCATTCAGGAGACTGAAATGACCGCTGATCAGAAGTCCCGGATCTTGCGCACCGCGTGGCAGGCGGCCCGCGCTGCGCTCGCCGCGACCGCGCTCGTCATCGTCGGCGCGGTCGTGGCCGCGTCGAACGACGTGCGGGCCGTGGACTGGGCCGGCGTCGCGTCACTGTCGACTGGCTCGGCGATCGTTGCCGGGCTCACGACCCTGTTCGCGTTGAAAGACAACCACTGATGGGCGTCGACCGTCACGAGTTGACGTTGACGGCCGAAACACCGGTCGCTGTGTGGCCCGGCGCGCATGTCAGCGCTCAGCTGGTCAATCCCATGACCAGCGAACGGCCCCCCGGGTTCGGTGGGTCCTCGATCGTTGTCGCCGGGGACGGGATCGACCTGATCGCTGTCGTCGCTGACCATGACGGCATCGCTCGCCTGCCGCTCCTAGCCCTCGACGCCGACTTCGCGGGCTACGGATGGCTGATCTCGGTCGGTGGGACACCGACCTACACGATCCGCCAACTCGACGAGGACCGCGAGTTCGGCAAGGACCTGATCATCGACACCCCCGCCGGGGTCGACGCCATCCAGATCCCCGGCCCTCCAGGTGATCAGGGTGTTCCGGGTCCGCCGAGGACCGCGGCGGAGATGGAGGTCGACCCGTCCGCGATGGTGGTCGTGTCGTCGGGTGTGGTGCAGGGTGCGATGGCCGACCTGGATGGGGCGATGGCGGCGACGACCCAAGCGGTCTCGGATGCGCAGGTCGACCTGGTGGGCGGTGCGGGTGTCAGGGTGGTGTCGCCGTCGGCGGGGGTGGTCTCGGTCGGGCTGGTCCGGTCGAGGGTGATGGTGGCCGGTCTGGAGGTCGACACCGATGAGGTGTCGTTGTTGCCGGCACCGGTCGCGATTGACCCATCGGCTCTCACCGACATCGTCATCCCAGTCCTGTGCACCGATCCCGCCCGCCTCGCGTTCCACGCGGGTGACGCCTCCTGGACTGTCGAGCTGGAGGTCGGGGCGACCGAGGTGCGCGTCACCGGTCTCACCTCGGTCCCGTTCTCCGGGATCGACCTAGTGGGGTGCACCGTCACCTGGACCGGTTCGACGACCGGGTGTGAGATCCAGACGCAGCCGGTCGCAGCGCCCCCCACTGAACTCGACATCACCATCGCCGGCGACGGTGGTCTGGCCACGGTGACGGTGCCCGGCCTCACGATCACCCACGCCAGCATCGACACACTGTGATCATCGTCGACCCCACCGCCCCGCACGTCACGATCACCGGGCCGTCCTACTGCTGGGCCTGGGACTACGGCGCCGGGGAAGACGGTTCGGTGCGGTGGACCGAACTCGGCGTGATGCTGTGCGGCCAGACACACCGGTGGCGGACCCTCTCCTGGTTCGGCACCGGATGGGACTGGACACTCCACGCCCCGGCCGCAATGGCCCAGCTCGCAGCCTTACCCCGCGCCGACCGCACCAACATTGCCGTGATGTGCGGCGGTGCTGGAGACATCGCCCGCACCGACTACTACCCCGGCGGTGGGCTCACCGGAGCGGAAGGCTACGGCCGGGCATGCGAGATGGCCGCAGCCCTACGGGCCATGGGCTACCAGCGGATCATCGGCGTCGACATCTTCCCAGTCCTCAACGAGCTCCTCGAAGACCCCTCGGGTGGTGAATGGGTCACCCTCCGAGACCTCTACCGGGCCGACCCAGATGGCGCATTCGACGCCTTCGCCCGCCACGGCCTCGAAGACAACACCGACATGGACCACTACGCGATCGACCTGATGCACCTACGAGCCGCAGGCGCCCGACGCCTGGCCGACACGATCCGCCCCCACCTGCTCTGACCACCGGTCGACCTCACCGAAGTCGCCGGGATCGAAATCGGCCAACAGGACGCGGACCAGCTCGGTCCGGGTCATGACGGCAGCCGCCACACCGTCACACGCCGATCCGCCCCACCATCAGGATTGACCACCACCGGAGAAATCCACCGCCACTCCCGCTGACCGGAGTCACGCGACCCGATCGCCTGCCGCCGCCAATGCCCCCGCCGAAGATGCGTGACCGGCGAAGCATGACCACCGAGCGGCCGGTCGGGGTCGGTGTGCCGGTGCCCCATGTCAAGCACCCGCACCGCGCCCAACGACGCCGGGTCACCATCGCGCAACCATCGCCGCAGCGTCCTGCGGTCCGCTCCGGACGACAGCGGCCGACCTCGGGTCGTGACCCAATCACCCCACGCCACGATCGACGCCATCGCCATCACCACCGGAGCGAGACTCGACAGGCGCAGCGACCCGAGCAGCACAGACCGCACCGGCCGTGACCGCTCAGGAGTCGCGGTGCGCTCCGAGACCACCCACCCGACGAGATCACCCAGCCCGCCCCCATCAGTCGCGGTGAGGATCACCCCGTCGAGCCACAGGTCCGGCACGGGAATCAGCGGCGTCGGAACCAGCTTGCGCCACCCGATCAACGGCCACCCCAGCTCCCAGCGGGTCCGGCCGTCATCACCCACCGCACCATGAGGCACCAACCAATCAGGGCACACATCGACCGGGAGCCGAGCGGGAGCGGAGAACCACACGGCCTGCGCCGGAAACGGCATGCGCAGGTCGCCACCCAACTCGTCCGGGGTTGGGGTCGACGCGACAGACTCAGCGACATCACCGGCCAGCCAATGCGGCGCAGCGTCCATCACCAGCCCCGCGACAGCACCGATCGCGGACCGGCCTAGGTCCGGGTCGAGGTCCATCACCGCGGGCAAGGACCGCAAAGCGAGCACATCACCGGGCCGCAACGGTGGCGTCGGCTCACCCCCGAATGGTGTCGTCGCCCAGCGGCCCGACTGGGCTGCGACGCGCAACTCCCACCGCACCTGATCGAGAATCGCCGCCGGGTCGCGAGCGAACCGGCCGACGCTCTCCACCAGATCCCAATGGTCCGGTGGGGCAGGCAACCCCAGCGGGTTCACGCCTGCCCGCCGATCGTCGGGAGGGCACTCACCGCGACACGATGCGCGTCGACACCGAGCAACGCCACCCACTGCCCAACCCGCGCCGATTCCTTCGCAGTAAGGTCATCGGGCAACCGGACAACGAGCTCGCAGTCCGGCCGGACCCGGATCCGATGCTCGACGAGGAGCACACCGCTACCCGTGTGCCACTCGATCCACCGGCGTCGCAACGCCCGCAGGCTCGACCGGAGCGACGCCTGCGACGCGTCCGTCCATGTGCCGTCCTCACCGCGGGACACGACATCGACCATCGCGTCGTCGATCGCGTCGTCGGTCGCCTCACCCGCACCAAGAGCGCGGAACACCCGCACCGCCATCTTGCGGGTCGCTCCGGTGAGCCTGACCGCCGCGTGACCTGTCTCGATCCAGTCACCAATGACATCCCCAGTCATCACGATCACGAGGCCCTCCCGTTCGCCTCGGCCCACGACTGGACGGTGGCCCACGCCCAGCAGGGCCGTCCCCCGACGATCGCCTCGGCGGCGGGCAACAGGCCACGATGCCGCCATGTCGCCACCGTGGCCTGGGGCACACCGAGCCGCTCAGCGATCTCGACCATCCCCACCGGATCCAAGTCAGCCAGAGCGGTCACCGGTCGGCCAGG